>JAKOQD010000301.1 GCA_029778515.1 Actinomycetes bacterium | reverse complement strand
GGACCAGGCCAAGCAGGCGACGATCCAAGTGCACACTTCGCCGGTCGCCGGGGTGGCGGACGCGACGCTGGGCAAGCTGGTGGCCGCTGAGGCCGCGAAGATGCTGAACCAGATGCTCACCGAGTCGTATCTCGACCAGATCTACATCGGCTTCAACGACATGGGCGAGCAGTTCGTGACGATGGCGGACGGGGCCACCGAACTGGCGGACGGGGCCGAGAAGCTCGCGGACGGCATCGGCGAGGCAGCGGACGGATCGAAGCAGCTCTACACCGGCGCCCGTGCGCTGGCCGACGGCCTGGACACGATGCACACCAGGACGGCCGACCTGCCTTCGGGCACCCGGCAATTGGCCGACGGCCTGGGCACTCTGCACAAGAAGACCAAGGAGCTGCCGGCGGGCACGCAGCAGTTGGCGGACGGGCTGGCGCAACTCGAGGCGGGCACGAAGGATCTGCCGGCGGGCAGCAAGGAACTGTCGGGCGGGCTGACCAGCTATGTGGCTGGTGTGAGCACTCTGATCGACCAGACGGTCAACTCCTTGGACGGGCAGGTGGCGCTGGCCGGCGGGATCAAGCAGCTGAGCCAGGCGGCCAGCGGACTGAACGGTGGCCTCAAGGCCTACCAGTCGCAGCTGGAGAAGCTCGGCTCGAACGGCGATCTGGTCGCAGGCGCCTACCAGGGCGCCTTGGCTAGTAGCGAGGGCAAGGGGCTGCTCGCGGCGTGCGGCGGCGATGGTGGCTGCGAGGACCTGGTCAGGAACGCGATGCAGGTCGGTGCTGGTGCCGGGGTAGCGGCTGGCGGAAAGGCGGCCGCCGCAGGGTTGGAAGCCAAGCAGAACGGGGTCAGCCTGCTCGATGTGGCCGGTGGACTCGACGACGGGCTGGGCCAGATCGCCGGTCAGCTCTCGGGTGTGCCGAGCCCTGACGAAGTGGCTGCACAGAAGAAGCAATTGGCTCAGCTGAAGGCCGGCGGCACCCAGCTCGACCAGGGCCTGCAGACGATGGCGGCGGGGCTGCCCGCGCTCGCGTCCGGGGTGAGCCAGTTGGCCGGCGGCGCCGATCAGTTGGCGGACGGTATGCCCGCGCTGGTGGACGGCATCGGCAAGCTCGCCGACGGTGCGGACGAACTCGCGGACGGGCTACCGGCGCTGGTGGACGGGATCGGTCAGTCAGCGGACGGGGCCGGGCAGCTGGCCGACGGCGTCGACGAGTTGAGCGCCGGCCTGATCAGCGCGGCGGACGGCGGCACGAAGCTGGCCGACGGCATGCGGGAGATGTCGGACGGCATCGCCGAGGGCAAGGACAAGCTCCCCAGCTATTCGGAATCCGATCGGGAGACGCTGGCCACTGTGGTGGCTTCGCCGGTGCAGACCGACGACCTGGCCGGGTTGGCGAACGCCAACGTCGGGTGGATCAGCCTGGTGCTGGTGCTGGCGCTGTGGCTGGGCGCGCTCGCGGTGTACGCGGTGACGAAGGCAATCGCGGGTGGGCTGCTGAGTTCGTCCGAGCCGACGGCGGTGCTGATCGGACGGTCGCTGCTGCCGGGTGTCGTAGTTGTGGGCATCCAGGCACTCGTGGTGTCGGGCCTCGCGCAGTTCGGATTGAACGTTTCGCCGCAGAAGTGGCTGGCGATCACGGCGGTGCTGTTGCTGGCCGGGGTGACGTTCGTAGTGCTGAACCATGCGCTGGTTTCCTGGTTCGGCGGCGTCGGACGCCTGGTCGC
>JAKOQD010000050.1 GCA_029778515.1 Actinomycetes bacterium | reverse complement strand
GAGGACCACAGCCAGGGCAAGGACCGGCCGGTACTGATCATCGGCCGCGACGGTGACTGGCTCCTGGGCCTGCCGCTGACCAGCCAGGACCACGACCGTGACGCCGCCCAGGAGGCGTCCGAGGGTCGCTACTGGGTGGACATTGGCCGCGGCAATTGGGATTCGTCCGGACGGGTCAGCGAGGTGCGGGTGAACCGAATTGTTCGGGTCGCGCCGGACGCGGTTCGCCGGATCGCCGGCAAGCTCGATCCCGTCCGCTTCGACGAGGTTGCCGAAGGCGTTCGCCGGCACGCCTGACCCCGGCGGGAGATGCCGGCAGCCATCGCCAATCGGGCTTTGGCTTGGCTGTTCACCGTCGACGCAGGTGGCTTTTCGGGCCTGATGACGTACCCTGAGAGTCCCATCCCCAATCTGCCCCTCCCAGGGTCCCGAAGCACCAGAGGACTTGTGACCGCCACGCAGAAGGCGTCCCGGCGCGCGGACGAGCCCCGCCGCAATCCGGTTGCCCGGTTCATCCGCGACCTCTGCGACGCACCCACCGGACGCCGCGTGCCCGGCACCGTGGGCGTGTCCGTGTTCGCCGGGGTGGTCTCCCTGCTCGCGTCCGGCTACCTGGTGCCCAGCGGCCTCAGCCTGGCCTACGAGGACACGCTGGCGCACCTGACGATCGCGAGGCGGCTGTTCGACACTCTCAACAACCCCGGGCTCGAACAACTCGGCACAGTCCGGTTGCCCGCACCGCATCTGCTGCTGGCCCCGTTCGTGTTGCTCCTTTGGGCCTGGCAGACCGGTTGGGGAGCCGCGGTCCTCGGCGCCCTCTGCCTCGCCGCAACGGCCGCCGGCAGCTATCGCGCCGCGTCGCGCTGGGGTTACGGGCTACTGCCGAGGTTGGCCGTGGTGATGGTGATCGTCCTGAATCCGAGCATGCTGTATCTCTACTCGACGGCACTGACAGAACCTGTCCTGATCGCGGCCACCGCCGGCTGCTTCGCCGGCCTTAGCAATCTGGCGACCAAGAAGCGTCGGCTGAGCCCCGGAGAGATCGCCGTGTTCGCCGGCTTGCCGGCCGCGATCGCGGTGCTGTCACGCTACGAAGGCTGGGCGGTCGCGCTCGCTGGGGCCATCTTCGTCGGGCTGGTCTCCTGGAAGCAGCACGGCCACGATCTTCGCCGCACCGCGGATAGCGTCCTGGGTTTCGTCGCCGTGCCGGTCGCTGCGGCACTCTGGTGGGTCGCGTTCAACTGGGTGATGCTCGGGGATCCGCTGGCCTTCATCTTCGGTCCGTACTCGGCCAGCGCACTACAGGAGGAAATGGTCGCAGCCGGGCTCTCCACCAAGGGCGACCTCGGCCGGACCATCGCCACGCTCAACTACGCCGTCGGCACCACGGTCGGTCCGCTGCTGAGCGGCATTGCCCTGTTCGGGCTCGTCCTCGCCATGTTCGCCCGCACACCGATCCGCATGCTCGGCTACCTGGCCACCACTCTGGTCACGTACTGGTTCATGATCGTGAGCCTCTTCCTTGGCCAGGCGATCATCCTGAATCCGGCCACCACCGACACCTCCGTCTGGAACAACCGCTACGGAATGGCGAGCATCCTGCCGATGGCTGCGCTGGTCGGCCTCGGCCTGGAAGTAGTCGTGCAGGGGAGCCGCAGGCTGCGTCGAGGTTTCGGCCGAGTCGTCCGGCTGACGATCGCCGGGGCCGTACTGGTGGCAGTGCTGGGGCAGGCCGGCTGGCAGTTGCAGGCCCCGGACGAGCGGGCGCTCGTACTGCAGGAGGCCCACAGCCAGCTTCGGGATTCGGCTGGGCCGCGGGCGGCCGCCGAATGGCTTGGGGCCAACTACGACGGCGGGATGATCCTGCTCGATGAGTCGGTGGCCGCCAACTCCGTCCTGCCGCTGGCCGGGCTGCCGCTGCGCAACTACTACCTGCGGGCCAGCGACCAGTTGTTCACCGAAGCGCTCGCCAACCCGACCGCTCATGCGCGTTGGTTGTGGGTGAGCACCGACGATTCGGACGCGGTGCGCCAAGCGCTGGCCGGAAGCACCGAACTGCGCAGCGCCTACCGGCTGGCCCACAGCCAACCGGGCGTCGACCTCTACCGTCGGATCGAAGCATGACCACCGACGAGCGCGCCGAGCTCGGTGCACCGACCGCGGCGCCCGTTTCATTGGACGCTGCCCGACTCTCCGCGGCGCAACTGCTGTACGAGGCGTCCGAGCGCTTCGCCGACGATCATCCGGAGTACTCGGCCAAGCCCGGACTGGTGCGCTGGCAGCGTTACAGCCCCTTCGTACTAGCGGCGGTGCTGGTGCTTGGCCTGCTGGCGAACTGGTGGGTGACGCTGATCGTGGTGCTGATCGCGGCCAACCTGGTCTTCTCCATCAACGCCACTTTCAAGGTAGCTTCCACCTTCTTCCGGCCGATCGCGCAACTGCAGCACCGGCGAATCATGAAAGCTGAGGCGGCCGAGTTAGCCGAACTCGGGCTCGACCCGAATAACCTGCTGGCAAGGGCGGGTGATCTGCCGATCTACACGATCCTGGTGCCGGTGTACCACGAGGCGAACGTGATCGGACGGATCATCGACAACCTCTCCCACCTGCACTACCCACAGGGGTTGCTCGACATCCTGGTGCTGCTCGAGGAGAACGACACCGAGACGATTGAGGCGGCCCGGGCGGCCCAGCCACCGGCGTCCGTCCGGTTGCTCGTGGTGCCGGACGGAGAGCCTCGCACCAAGCCGCGCGCCTGCAACTACGGGCTGCTGTTCGCCAAGGGCGAGTACGTGGTGATCTACGACGCGGAGGATCGTCCCGAGCCGGACCAACTGCTGAAGGCCCTGGCCGGCTTCCGGCACGACGACGTGAAACGGCGGCTGAGCCGTAGCTCGCGTCCGCTGGCCTGCCTGCAGGCAGCGCTGAATTACTACAATGCCGACTACAACGTGCTCACGCGCATGTTCGCGATCGAGTACGCGCACTGGTTCGATTCGATGCTGCCGGGCATGGACGCGGCGAACGTGCCGATTCCGCTCGGCGGCACGTCCAATCACTTCCTGCGCTCGGCGCTGGTCGAAGTGGGTGGCTGGGACCCGTACAACGTCACCGAGGATGCCGATCTCGGGCTGCGGCTGGCCGCGTCCGGATACCGCGTGGACGTGATCCAGTCCACCACGTGGGAGGAGGCGACCGCCCAGATCGGGCCGTGGATCCGCCAGCGGACGCGCTGGATCAAGGGCTACATCCTCACCGCCGCCGTGAATTTGCGGCGGCCGTTGAAGTGGTTGCGCGGTAACGGCGTGGCCGGCGGACTGACCATGTTCGGACTGATCCTTGGCACTCCGCTGGCATTCATGATGTACCCGCTTGCGCTGGGGTTCACGCTCGGGTCGTGGCTGCTCGGGCCGGTGTTCCGCCTTGGCCTACCGGCCTGGCTGGTGGACTTTGGCCTGTTCAACATGCTGGCCTTCACCATCTTGATGATCGCAGTCTCGGCGCTGGCCGCGTGGCGGCGCTACAACTGGCGGATCGCCGTCTTCGCGGTGTTCAACCCCGTCTACTGGCTGCTGCACTCATACGCCGCCTGGCGCGCCGCACTGCAAGTGTTCTGGGCGCCCCACCTCTGGGAGAAGACACCGCACGGACTCACCGAGGAATACGACGACGGCATCATCGAGACCGGCGGCCTGCCACACTCGGCGAGCACCTGAACGCCGACTCAGCCCAGCGCAGGCGAAACCAGCTCCGGCGACCCGACGACCGCTGCGACCGGGGACGCACCGCCAGCCACGCCACCAGGGCGATCGACGCGAACACCAGCGCTCCGACCGCGAACACAGCGGAGTGGCCGGCCACCATCGCGTCCACGCCGCCGGCCTGGGAGCGTCCGGCGAACCCGACGTAGACCGCGGTCAGCACGGCCAGACCGATCGAGCCGCCGAGTTGGTTCGTGGCCGTGGACGCGGCTGACGCGACCCCGGCATCGTGTGGGGCCACCCGATAGAGCGCAAGGTTGTTCAAGGGGACGACGGTGAAGCCCATCCCGACCCCCATCAGCACCACACCGGGCAGTACCTGCGTCCAGTAGCTGCCGTCCGCGGTCACAAAGGTGAGCCAGAAGGTGCCCAGCGCGCTGATCAGCGGTCCGAAGATCAACTGCGGACGCGGCCCGAACCGGTCCATCAGCCGCATTGCGAACGGGACCGCGGCCATCAGCGAAACCGTGAAGGGCAGCGTTCCCAGGCCGGCCAGCAGCGGTGGCAGGTGCAACACCAACTGCAGGTGAAGGGCGAGGTAGACCATTGCGCCCACTCCGACCACGCCGAGCAGGGCCTGCACAGAGAATGCCGCTGCGCGGGTCGGCTCGGTGAGGATGCGCAGCGGCAGCAACGGGTGTGGCGTCCGCCGCTCGATCGCGACGAAGCCCGCCAGTAGCGCCAGCCCCGCGATGATCAGGCCGAGCGTGGCCGGGGAGGTCCATGACTGCTCGGCGAGGGTCAGCCCGTAGACCAGGGCGGCGAAGCCGACTGACCGGCGATCTTGCCCTTGTCGAGGTAGCCGCCGTAGCTGTTGATCGTCACCCCGTACTTCTCGGCTGCCGCTCGGACGGCCGCGATCTCCTCGGCCTTCGGCCGCGGGTACTGGTCGAAGACCATCGAGCCGATCAGCTCGAACTTGGCCACGCCCAGCCGGTTCAGGTCGGCGAACATCTCCTCGACGCCATAGCCCGGTGCCGGACGCATCCTCGTTCGTTTCGGGCAGCACGGTGGGCCCGGCGCTGACGATCATGGCGCTGGCCGCCCGGACGTCCGCGTTCATTGCCGAGCAGCATGCGGTGGGCGCGCTGACCACGGTCTAGCCACAAACTGTGGCCCAGTGCACCGTCCACGGTGCACGCAGCCACAGCCTAAG
>JAKOQD010000300.1 GCA_029778515.1 Actinomycetes bacterium | reverse complement strand
TCCGTAGTGAGGCACCGGCACGCCACCCACTACGCGGTAGACGTCGGCGCCGACCTTGAGCAGGGTGTCGTCGGCGGGAACGTTACGCACGTGCGACCAGGCGCGCAGCCCGCCGGCCTGGTCCAGCGCCTCCTGGGCCACGGTGGTGACTGTCGGCTTGGGCCGCATCGTCTGCCACCAGCTGTCCGACATGTGGATGGGTGCACCGCCGGCGAAGACGTACCGCTGCGCGCGACCCAGCGGGCTAGGCGGTGTCCTGACGACCGTGCCGTCGGCGGGTTGCCGCAAGAGGTGAGCCAGCGGTCCATCGCCGCCGGCCTCGTCGAGGGCGGCTGGGTCGACGGTCACGGCATCGGGCGACTTCAGGCTCTGGCGAGGGATAATCACCGGCGCGCCACCTGCCACCACGTAGGTCTCCACGGGACCCGGGGCCGAGGTCGGGGTCCGCAGGAACGTCCCATCGGCAGGGGTGAGGGCCAGTTCGGCGAATTCCGACTCGTCCAGAGCGCGCGACGGCTGACGACCACCCACGTTCTGCCACGAGGTCACGGCGACCGGTGCGCCGCCAGCGATGACATACACCTGTCCGGCGTGCCGGACGAAATCGCCGTCCCGCAGTGGTGCCGGGCCCGCTGGCTTGCGCGAGACGGGCGCGGGGACGGTGATCGCAGGGGCGGTCTTCGAGGTGGTCGCGATGTACCGGCGAGGGCTGAAGGTTCCGTAGCCAGGCCAGTACGGGTATGGCAGTTCCGTGAAATGTGCGCCGCCGGATGGGCTTTCCTCGTAAGCGAAATAACTGGTGCGGCTGTCGTCGGTCCAGCCTGCGAACAGCACGACGTGCCCGCTCGTGCCTGGTTCTGGGTTCAGCAGGATGTCTCCGGCCTCCAGGCCATCCTTGGCGATGGGGAAGGAGACGCTGGGCAGCGTCACGGTGGTGTACGACGATGCCAGCCCCCACGCCATCGACACGTAGCCCGAACAGTCGGTGCGGTAGGTGCCGTACTCGTTGGTGAAGTAGTTGCCGCCGCTGTAGCCGACGCCAGCCTCGGTCCAGCTCTGCGCGCGGTCGATGGTCTCGGCGCCCGACTGGGCCTGGGCCGAGGCAGGCGCCACGACACCGGCGATCACGGCAGCGATGCCGATCGCGAGGAGACGTCTATGCACGACGAACCCCTTTCGCGAGCGGGCAGACCGTCCCTTCCAGGGTAAGTCAT
>JAKOQD010000049.1 GCA_029778515.1 Actinomycetes bacterium | reverse complement strand
CGTTCCACCACTACCTGCCTGGGCGCCAAAGCGGACGCGGGCAGCACCAATCGGGTGCCGGCGGTGAGCCGGGCGGTGGGCTCGGCCAGGGTCTCAGGGTTGGCCGCCACCAACTCCCGCCAACGGGAGCCGTCCCCGAGCAACGACTCGCTGAGGCTCCACAGGTCGTCCCCACTCGCGACCACATACCAGTCCGCTTCGGCAGCCGGAGCCGGCAGTAAGTCGCCCACCGGATCGGCATCGAGGGAGTCCGCGTCCGGCCCGGTCTGGGGCACGGCCGCAACGACCACTGCTGCCGACGGCGACACCGCCGTGGACGCGGGAGCCAGCGACAGGACCGCCAGCAGCAGGCCCGCGCTCACCTGCTGCAACCCGCCCAGCAGCGGTAGCCGGAACCGCACCCCCGAAACGAGTTGCACGGCCTCCACCAGGGTCGCTGCGGTGAAGGCCACCCAAGCCAGCCAACCGACTGCGGTGAGCACCACCAGCCACATCGACCCGTCGTCCGGACGCAGCAACCCCGACCAGCCGGACGGGTATCGTCCCCCAGTCAGCAACGCCAGGGGCGCGCCGACGAGCACCACCAGCAGTACCGAAAGGGCACCCAACCCGTGGATCAGCTTCATTTCCGACCTCGATATCTGTCGACGACAGCGGTCGCGTCTCCGGAGACGTCGACGGTCCCCGGCCATCCCGGAACCAGCACGTCGCCCAGCGGCACCGCGCAGCTCACCGTGGCGTGCACTTGGCCGGGCGTCCCCGCGTCCTGCGCGAGTGCGTCCGCGTCCACCAGCACGCTGAACTCGGCACAGCGCAGGCCGCTGGTGCTCGCCTGCGCCACGGCGAGCTCGCGTCCGGCCCGCTCGGCTTTGGCCACGCTGCGCTCGCCGGAAGCGGCCCGGGCTGCTGCGGCAGCTGCCTGCTCGGCGACGCCTCTGGCCAGCCAGACCCGCGCCCCACCCACCACAACGCCGAACAACAGCACCAGCACGGGCACCAGCAGGACGAACTCGATCGCCATTGAGCCCCTCTGGTCGCGGCCGACGGTCACGGCTTCACCACTTCCCTCGGCAGTACCGCGGTTTCGGCGACTCTGCCCTGGCCGAGGTCGAAGAACAGCGGCGCCCGTCCGGAAACCGTCACCAGCACCATGTCAGCGCCGGTCGAGAGCTGGATGTCGACGTCCTGCAGGCCGCCGGCGATAGCGACGCGGCGGCCGACTTCGCGAGCCGCGGCATCCTGGGAAGCCCCGAGCGCACGTACGTCCGCCACCGCGGCCGCGGCGCTGGCCGCGATCGTCCGCGAGTGCAGCCAGACACCGAGTTGCACCAGTCCGAGGACCAGACCGAGCAGCGTCGGCGCGAGGACGGCCCACTGGGTGGACTCGGCCAACCCGCGCTCGTTCACGGTCGGGGCAGTTTGGCCGATACGTAGACGGTCACCGCGGTGACGACGATCAGGGCCACTGCGACCGCGCCCGCCAGCAGGATGGCGTTTTCAGTCGACTGGGACAGGCCGCGCTCATCCCGTCGCGGCGGCGGCGCCACCAGTGCAGCGACCAGCAGGTGCAGGAATCTCATTACTCCTCCTTAGTTGTGGACTCAGGCAGCGCCGATCAGGCGCAGGATCGGTGGCACGAGGAAGAACAGGCCGAACACCAGCGATGGGATGACCATGAACAGCGCCATCCGCTCCGAAACTGCGGACGCCGCGATCCTCGCCTCGGTGAGGTGCGCATCGCGAAGTTCGCGGACGCGAGCGCGCAGCGCTCCTGAAAGCGTCGCCCCGGCTTCGTCGAGGGCCATCACGTCGGCGATGTCGACCAGCGCGGGCAGGTCCAGTTCCGCACCGAGCCGCTTCAACTCTCCGTACGGTGCACGCTGTTCGAGACGAGCCCGCTCGAGCGCGTCCCGGATGGACGCAAAAACGGTCGAGTCGCTCAGCGCCGCTGCCGACCGCAGCGACTGTGTGCCGGACTGGTTGGCCAGACGCTCCAGCGTGACCAGGTCGAAGTAGGTCAGCAGCGCTTCGGTCGCATCGGCTGCCACTTCGGGCTCAGCCTGGCGCAGGAGCACGTCGGGCAGCACGAACCCGATCGCCGAACACACCAGGCCAAGCCCGGCTGGCAGGAGTAGGCCGGCGCCGGTCATCAGGGCCAGCACGGCACCGCACAGGGTCGGCAGCAGCAGGCCGAGCAGTGCCCAGATGCCCTTGTAGGCGTAGTGCCGATCGAGACTGCGGCCGGCAAGCTTCAGCCGACGCAGGGTGCTAGCGCTCGCCGGCTGACGTGACTGGGCTCGCAACCAGGTACCGAGCCGGTCCAGACCCGTCGTCTCCGGGAGTGCCTCGACCTGAACGCTGCCGTCCAGCAGGTCGAGCGCGTCTGCCAGCCGGGGACGCGGCAGCGCGAAGGCCCGGGCCACGCTCCAGAGCCCAAAGCCGATGAGCGCACCCAGCCCGATCGCGACCAGGAGCGAATTCATGGCGCCGAACTCAGGATGCGTTGCCGCGGACGCGGCGTGGTCAGGCGACGCAGGAACAGCAGCGAACCGAGGTAGGCAGCCACCAACAAGGCCAGCAAGGCCTGCCCGAGCCCGGACGCGTAGGGCGCGAAGAACTGGCCGCCGAACACAAAGGCCAGCGCCAGCACCACCACCGTCACCCCGGTCACCTGACGGACGACGATTCGTGGCTTGGCGCGCTCAGTTTCGATCTCTCGAAGGGCGCGCAGCCGGTCCTGCACGTTGTCGGCCAGTGCGGCCAGAGTGGCGGCTGCACCGGTGCCGCCACGCTGCGCGGCAAGGGAAAGCGCGGCCAGAACCGCGTCCGCGTCCGGGCTGTTCAGTTCGTCGGCGAGCGCGCGCAGGGCCTGCTGGATGGTCCAGCGATCATCCAGCCGGGCGGCGAGGAGCCGCAGTTGGGGAGCGATCAGGGTGGGCGCCTGCCGTCCGGACAGCCGGATGGCGTCGGTGATCGAGCGACCGGTCGGCAGCAGCGAACTCAGCGTCCGCACCCAGCGGTCGAGTGCCTCCAGCAGCGCGAGTTCACGGTTGGGCGGCGCCGAGAGCAGCATCGGCAGCACGTTGACGACCAGCGGAACCAGCACCGCCAGTAGCGGCCAGCCGGTGTAACCGGCAGCAAGTAGACCAGCGCCCACGGCCAGCAGCAGCCGCCACCAGTGCCGCCGCGCGGCGTTGGTCACTCCACTTTCCACAAGCGGTTTCCACAGACCTGTGGATGAGGCGGCGCGTTGAGCGCCAGGGCTGTTGAAACCTGCGATCACCAGCATCAGTCCGCCGGCGATGAGCAGGCCGCACAGCGATGCGAGGAAGGTGCCCATCAGGCGTCCCAGGCCGCGTAGAACTGGGCAAGCTCGGCGATCAGGTCGGCGTCCGGGCAGAAGTTCCCGTCCGCGTCGCCGCTGCGATAGGCGAGGTGCGTGACCGGACGGCCACCCTCCAAACCACCCGTGAGTTGCCGGATCTCGGTGATGGCCCGGGTCCGGACACCGCCGCGCCAGGTGTCGTCGGTCAGCCGGACGTGGATGAGCAGGTGAATGTGATGAGCCACCTGACGGTAGGCCTCCTCGACGGTGAGCACCCCGCCCTGGGCGACCCGGGACGCTAGCCGGTCGATCGCGGAAGTGGCCGAATGCGAGTGCGTCGTGCTGATCAGGCCGGCGCCGGAGGTCGCTGCTTCGAACATCGCGCCGGCCTCACCACCGCGCACCTCACCCACGATCAGCCGGGAGAGGTTCTGCCGGAGCGCCTCTGGAATCAGGTCGGCGACGGTGAACTCACCAACCCGGCGTCCGTCTTGGATCTCGCCCATCCCGACGCGTGCCTGCAGCGCGAGCATGTTCCGCCGGTTCGGTTGCAGGTGGGTGAGCAGCTCGTAGTCGGTTTCGAGCGTGCCGAAGCGCTCGTTGGCCGGGATCGCTGCGATCAGGGCCCGCAGCAGCGTGGTCTTGCCGGCCCCTTGATCGCCGGAGATCACCATCGACTTGCGGGCCAACACCGCAGCATGCAGGAACCGCGCGACCTCTAGCGGCATCATGCCGCCGGCGGCCAGGTCGGCCAGCGTGACGTCGGTGAGTGTGTGCTGCCGAATCGTTATCGACGGCCGAAAACTCAACCCGAAGCCGATCGCGTGCAACCGAAAACGGTCGCCGAGCGCGAGCGTCATCATCGGGTGCGCGTCGTCGAACGGCCG
>JAKOQD010000299.1 GCA_029778515.1 Actinomycetes bacterium | reverse complement strand
GCTGGTCGCCGACCGGCTGGGCGCCTTGATGCTCCTGGTAGCCGCGCTGGTCTCGCTGGCGGTGCTGGTCTATTCCACCGGCCAGGACGAGGATGAGATGCGCCGCGAGACCCCGGTCTCGGTGTTCCACCCCACCTTCCTGCTGCTGGTGGCCGGCGTTTCGAACGCGTTCCTCGCCGGTGACCTGTTCAACCTGTTCGTTAGCTTCGAACTGCTGCTGTTCGCGTCCTATGTGCTGCTGACCATGGGCGGCACCGAGGACCGGATCCGCGCCGGAAGCGTGTACGTGGTGGTGAACCTGGTCTCGTCGTCGATCTTCCTGGTGGCGATCGCCAGCACCTACGCGGCGACCGGCACGGTGAACCTGGCGCAGCTGGCCATCCGCCTCGGCGAACTGGCCCCCGAGGTGCGCGGAGTGCTGCAGGTCATGCTGCTGGCGGTATTCGCGATCAAAGCCGCGGTCTTCCCCCTCTCTGCCTGGCTGCCGCACTCCTACCCGACCGCTCCGGCTCCGGTGACCGCCGTGTTCGCCGGCCTGCTCACCAAGGTGGGTGTCTACGCGATTATCCGGACGCAGACCCTGCTCTTCCAAGCCGAGCCGCTCACCGTGGTGCTGGGCTTCGCCGCGGTGGCCACGATGCTGATCGGCATCCTCGGCGCGATCGCACAGGTCGAGATCAAGCGAATGCTGTCGTTCACCCTGGTCAGCCACATCGGCTACATGATGTTCGGCATCGCGCTGGCAAACCCGCGCGCGCTGGCCGGTTCGATCTTCTACGCCGCCCACCACATCACCATTCAAGGCACCCTCTTCCTGGTGGCCGGGCTGATGGAACGGGTCGGCGGATCCACGTCGCTGGATCGGCTGGGTGGCCTGGCAAGGATCTCGCCGCTGCTCGGGGCGCTGTTCTTCGTACCGGCGATGAACCTGGCCGGCATCCCGCCGCTGTCCGGCTTCGTGGCCAAGCTCGCGTTGCTACAGGCAGGTGTCGCGGACGGGACGCCGATGGCCTGGGCATTGGTCGTCACCGGTGTGGTGACCTCGCTGCTGACGCTCTACGCCATGGCCAAGGTCTGGAACCGGGCGTTCTGGAGCACCGCACCGGAAACAGTGGTGGAGTCGGCGCGCAGCTACGACTCACCCGCTCGCGGCCGGCTGCTGCCG
>JAKOQD010000298.1 GCA_029778515.1 Actinomycetes bacterium | reverse complement strand
CTCGCACCTCGGCTTCAGCCGGACGCAGCTGCCGTCCTGATCCTTCGCTGCCGTCCTGAGCCCGAGATCAAGGCACCCTGGTCGCCGAGAACCAGCCACCGGTCCCGAGAACCAGCCACAGGTGCTGGCGTTGAACAACGCAGGCTGGCGTTCGCTGGTGAACCCTGCCCGCCGCCCACCGCTTGATCCGTCGCAAACGCAAGCACCGCCCGCCCCCAGAGCTGGGGACGGGCGGTGCTTGCGTTCTGCGGATCAGGCCTTGTCAGCCTTACCGGCCAGCACGTTGACGAAGCCGGCGGCTTCAGCGGCCTCGACCGAGTTGAACCAGACCTCGGCTTCGGTCTGGCCGTACCACTGCGACTCGGGGGTGTGGAACTTCATCGAGTCCCGGTTGCCCTTGATGTCGTAGCCGGCCGGCGGCTCGGTGCCCACGTAGGAGCCCTCGCCGAACTCGGCGGCGTCCGCAGCCTCGGCGTCCACCGCACCAGCGGCGGTCACGTCGACCTCGCCGATCGCGTCCGCATCATCGGCGGCCTCGGCCTCGGTGAGCACTTCCTCGACCTCGGCAGCAGCGGCCTTCTTCGCCGGGGCCTTCTTGGTGGCAGCCTTCGGCTCGGCCTTGGCGGGCTCGGCCTTCTTGGCGGCGCCCTTGGCCTTGGCCTTGCGGGACTCCTCGACGGTCTCGGTGACGAGCTCGATCACGGCCATCGGCGCGTTGTCACCCTTGCGGGGGCCGATCTTCGTGATCCGGGTGTAGCCACCCTCGCGCTCGGCGACCTTCGGGGCGATCTCGGTGAACAGCACGTGCACCACACCCTTGTCGGTGATGGTCTGCAGCACGATCCGGCGGTTGTGCAGGTCGCCCCGCTTCGCCTTGCTGATCAGCCGCTCGGCCAGCGGCTGGACCCGCTTGGCCTTGGCCTCGGTCGTCGTGATCTTGCCATGCTGGAACAACTGCGTGGCCAGGTTGGCCAGGATGATCCGCTGGTGTGCCGGGCTACCGCCGAAGCGGGGGCCCTTAGTCGGCTTGGGCATGGTTCGTTGTCTCCTGTATGGCTATGGATCAGTACGAGTCGTCGTAGTCGACGTCGGTGTCGTAGTTGGACAGTGCGCTCAGCGGGTCGAAGCCCGGGGAGCTGTCCTTGAGCGAGAGGCCCATCTCGTGCAGGCGCAGCTTGACCTCTTCGATCGACTTCGAGCCGAAGTTGCGGATGTCGAGCAGGTCCTGCTCCGAGCGCGAGACCAGCTCGCTCACGGTGTGGATCCCCTCGCGCTTGAGGCAGTTGTACGAGCGCATCGTGAGCTTCAGCTCCTCGACCGGCAGGGCCAGGTCGGCAGCCAGCTGCTCGTCCACCGGGGACGGACCGATCTCGATGCCCTCGGCGTCCACGTTCAGCTCGCGGGCCAGGCCGAAAAGTTCGACCAGGGTCTTGCCGGCGGACGCCATCGCGTCCCGCGGCTTCATCGAGGCCTTGGTCTCGACGTCCACGATCAGCTTGTCGAAGTCCGTCCGCTGCTCGACGCGGGTCGCCTCGACCCGGTAGGTGACCTTCAGCACCGGGGAATAGACCGAGTCAACCGGGATGCGGCCGATCTCGGCGTCCGGGTTCTTGTTCTGGACGGCGGACACGTAGCCACGGCCACGCTCGACGACCAGTTCCATCTCGATCTTGCCGGAGTCGTTCAGGGTCGCGATGTGCAGCTCGGGGTTGTGCACCTCGACGCCCGCCGGCGGGGCGATGTCGGCAGCGGTGACCGCGCCGGCGCCAGCCTTGCGCAGGTACATCACCACCGGCTCGTCCTCCTCGGAGGAGAGCACCAGCGACTTCAGGTTCAGGATGATCTCGGTGACGTCCTCGACCACCCCGGGGATGGTGGAGAACTCGTGCTGGTTGCCCTCGATCTTGATGCTGGTCACGGCCGCGCCCGGAATGGACGACAGCAGCGTGCGCCGCATCGAGTTGCCAAGGGTGTAGCCGAAGCCGGGCTCCAGCGGTTCGATGACGAACCGGGAGCGGAACTCGTCGACGACCTCTTCGGTAAGGATCGGACGCTGTGCGATGAGCATTCTTGGTTTCTTCCTCTCCACCGCCCGCTATTTGACGGTGACTGATTCTCCGGGAACCGCCCGGCCGGTTGTTGAGACCGAGCCTGGTGAAGGGCTTCTTGCCCCTCACCAGGCCCGGTTCAGCTCACTTCGAGTAGAGCTCGACGATCAGCTGCTCGCTGACGTCGATGACGATCTGCTCGCGGACGGGCAGCTGGTGCACCAGGATCCGGCCCTTGTTGGGACGGACGGTCAGCCAGCCCGGCACCACCTTGTCGTTGTGGGTCTCGCGAGCCACGACGAGCGGGTACAGGTTCAGCGACTTTTCCTTGACGTCGATGACGTCGTAGGCGCTCACCCGGTAGCTCGGCACGTTCACCTTCTTGCCGTTGACCGTGAAGTGGCCGTGGACGACCAGCTGGCGGGCCTGGCGCCGGGTGGTCGCGAGACCGGCCCGGTAGATGACGTTGTCGAGACGGGACTCGAGGATGATCAGCAGGTTGTCACCGGTCTTGCCGGAGAGGCGCTGGGCCTCCTCGTAGTAGCGACGGAACTGCTTCTCGAGCACGCCATAGGCGAAACGGGCCTTCTGCTTCTCGCGGAGCTGCAGCAGGTACTCGCTCTCCTTGGTGCGGCCTCGGCCGTGCATGCCCGGGGGGTACGGACGGTGCTCGAAGGCCTTGTCGTTGCCCACCAGGTCGGTGCCGAGCCGGCGGGACTTCTTCGTGATCGGTCCGGTGTAACGGGCCATGTTCTATCTCCTCTTCGGCTCTGGGCTCAGACGCGGCGGCGCTTGGGCGGACGGCAACCGTTGTGCGGCACCGGGGTCACATCGGAGATCGGACCGATCTCCAGACCGACGGCACCGAGCGAACGGATCGCGGTCTCGCGGCCGGAGCCGGGACCCTTGACGAAGACGTCCACGCGCTTCATGCCGTGCTCCATGGCGCGGCGACCCGCGGCCTCGGCGGCCATCTGGGCGGCGAACGGGGTGGACTTACGCGAGCCCTTGAAGCCGACGGTGCCGGCAGAGGCCCATGAGATCACCGCACCGGTGGGATCGGTGATCGAGATGATCGTGTTGTTGAACGTGCTCTTGATGTGCGCCTGACCGGCGACCACGTTCTTCTTTTCCTTACGACGCAGCTTGCTCTTCGCGGCCTTCTGGCTCGCGGTACGGCCTGCAGTAGCCAATTCAGTTACTCCTGGATCCTTGTCCTAGGCCGCGCGTCAGCGCGCCTTCTTCTTTCCGGCGACAGCCTTCTTCTTGCCCTTGCGGGTGCGGGCGTTCGTCCGGGTGCGCTGACCGCGGACGGGGAGGCCCATGCGATGACGACGGCCCTGGTAGGAGCCGATCTCGATCTTGCGACGGATGTCGGCGGCAACGCTGCGGCGCAGGTCACCCTCGGTCTCGTAGTTCGCTTCGAGATGGTCGCGCAGGGCAACCAGCTGATCGTCGGTGAGTTGGTGGACACGGATGTCGCCACTGATGCCAGTGGCGGCCAAGGTCTCCTTGGCGCGGGTACGGCCGATGCCGTAGATGTAGGTGAGGGCGATCTCGAGGCGCTTCTCGCGCGGCAGGTCGACCCCGATAAGGCGTGCCATCAGGCGGTTACCTTTCAATAATCCGAGCCGGTTTCCCCGACTCGCGAAGGTGTCTGGCGTGATGCGTCCCCTTGCCGCCTGGCATGGGCCCCGGCCTTCGTCCGGGGGTGGCATCGACGAGCTCGTCGGCGATGGTGCGATCACGTTTGCGGAGTATTCAGTTGTGGGTGTTCCGCGTCCCGCGCTGGACGGGCCGAGTAGTACTCAGCCCTGGCGCTGCTTGTGGCGCGGGTTTTCGCAGATCACCATCACGCGACCGTGCCGGCGGATCACCTTGCACTTGTCACAGATCTTCTTGACGCTCGGCTGAACCTTCATCGAGCAACTTTCTGACTCATCGCCGGACGCAGGGGTGCCCCTCGCTTGGACTCGGGGACCACTGGATCGACTGGTGGTGGATTCTTGCGGACTTGCCTACCGGTGCCGGAACACGATGCGACCACGGCTCAGGTCATAGGGAGAGAGCTCGACGACCACTCGGTCGGCCGGGATGATGCGGATGTAGTGCTGCCGCATCTTGCCGCTGATGGTCGCCAGAACCCGGTGTCCGTTGGCCAGTTCCACGCGGAACATGGCATTCGGCAGGGCTTCGACGACGGTTCCCTCCAGTTCGAGGGCGCCTTCTTTCTTCGCCATTACTCCCAATCGTTGCTGTGTGTGGGCGCACGCGCGTGCAAGCACAGGTCGTGCAAGGGTCAATCGTACGGCAGGAGCGCTAGTCGCCCCAAATCGCGGCGACAGCTCGGCTGCGACGCAGAACGCGTCCGATTGTCGCCGACACGCGGGTCGAACCGAAAACTGCACCCAGCAGACGCGATTCGCGCCGTTGCGACGCCTTCTTTATACCTAGTGACACGATGCCTTGGATTACGATACCTTGGTATTCGAGGCAAAGGAGTCGCGGTGGCTATCGACAAGCAGCTATTGAAGGGGACCATCCCCCTGCTGGTGCTGCACCTGATCAGCCAGGGCGAGATGTACGGCTACCAGCTGATCCGCTCCCTCAACGACGCGTCCGCGGGCGAGTTCAAGTTCTCCGAGGGGACCCTGTATCCAGTGCTGCACGCCCTCGAGCGGGACGGCCAACTGCGCGCCTACTGGCGGGTCGCCGACACCGGACGCAAACGCAAGTACTACGCCATCACCGCTGCCGGCGTCCGCTCACTCTCCCGGCGGACCGCCGAATGGCGGACGTTCGCCGGCGCGATCGAGGCGGTCCTCAGCGAGGAGATCCCCCATGACGCAACCAATCGGAGGAACTGAACATGAACCGCGTGCTATCCAGCTGGCCGTACGTCCTGTTCGTCGCGTTGTGCTGGCTGAGCTGGGAACTGATCGGGGTGCTCGAGTTCCCGGGCATGGACTCCGCGCAGCAGAAGAGTCTCTTCCTCACCATTTCGCTCTTCGTCTATCCCGTGCTGCTGTTCCTTGCGGGCACCGCGCTCGGCTACCGCCGCGGCTATGACTGGGTCACCGTCCTGGCCTGCCTGGTGGTGTTCATCGTGTGTCAGGTGTTCAGCTCGGCAGTGAAGGCCTACCCGCTTTCGATCGGCGACCTGGCCACCTTCAGCGCGTACTACCTGATCCCCGCCCACCTCGGCATCGCCGCCGGGCTGGGCATCCGCGCCGTCCAGCGACGGAATGCGCAACCCAAGGAGTGACCATGCCCGAGGTGCCCGAACTACATGCCTTCGCCAGTCGAGCCACGGCGGGCATCGCCGCCCCGGCTGAGCGGGCCGGCGCCACGTCCGAGCTGTATGAGCATGCCCTCAGCGCCTACGAGGAACACCGCGCGTCCGGGTTGGCGCACGACGATGCGGTCCAGGCCGCGCTCACGCAACTCGGCGAACCGTCCGAGTACCGCAAGGACTTCGCGAGAGCGCATCGGGCGCGACTCACCCCGCGAACCGTGCTGCTGATCGGCGGTGCGGCGATCGTCTTCATGATCCTGCTCTGGGCGTTCTTCGCGCTGATCTTCGGGGTGGCGTCCTGAGGGATGCGCACCCCGGCAGGTGTGCGAACCTGTTCCAACTCCCGGCTGCGGTTGGGCTGGCGGCGTAGACTTGTCCGTCGCGCACCTAAGCCGTGAGGAAACCAAGTGGATTCTGTTGGGACACCCCCCACCACTCTCGAAAGGGAACTGGCGGTCGAACAGGCACACGTCGATCTCGTCTACCGGCACTTGGCGAAGGCCGCCAAGTCGGCCCGCAAGGTCGCGTCCCAGGGCCGCAAGATCTATCGCTCCGACCGTGAGACCTGGGTGCGGGAGGAGGACGGCACCGCGCTCTTCGAGCGGGACGCGTTCGCCTTCCAGGCCGCCCGACGGCTCGCCGTCCTGGACGCGGAGCATGAGGGTCTGGTCTTCGGCCGGCTCGACCACAACGATGGCGAGATCCGCTACATCGGACGCATCGGCGTCCGCGACGACGAGTACGAGCCGCTGGTGATCGACTGGCGTGCCCGCGCCGCCGAACCGTTCTACCGCGCTACTGCGACCGACCCGATGGACGTGGTGCGCCGACGCGTCCTCCGTTGTCGCAACGACATCGTGGTGGGCATCGAGGACGACCTGCTGGACAGCTCCCACTCCCACGACGACCTGGTGATCGTCGGCGAGGGCGCCCTGATGGCGGCGTTGAAGCGGGCGCGCGGCCACAAGATGCGCGACATCGTGGCCACGATCCAGGCCGAGCAGGACGAGGCGATCCGCGCCGATTACCCGGGCGTGACCGTGATCTCCGGTGGTCCGGGCACCGGCAAGACGGTGGTCGCGTTGCACCGGGCCGCCTACCTGCTCTACTCGAACCGGCGCCGCTTCGAACGCGGCGGCATCCTGGTGATCGGGCCGAGCAGCCTGTTCATGAACTACATCGAGCGGGTGCTGCCGTCCCTGGGCGAAGACTCGGTGACCCTGCGGCCGATCGGCGGCGTCGCGGTGGACACCCTCGGCTTCACGGCCGCCCGAATCGACTCCGCCCCCGCGGCCACCGTCAAGGGCAGCCTGCGGATGGTGTCGCTGCTGAAGCGCCTGGTGAACCTGCCGTGGCTCGATCCGATGCACGAGCAGGCGCCACTGCGGGTGACCGTCAAGGGCGAGGTGCTCAGCCTGTCGGAGACCTCGCTGTCGCGCATCCGGCGGGACGTGCTCACCCGAACCAAGGCGAACGCCGGCCGCGCCCAGGCCGAAGCCGCAGTGATGGACGCGCTGTACGCGCAGCTGCCCGCAGAACTGGAGATGGACCAGGACACGATGACCGAACTGGTCAGCGATTCCGCCGCCTATCGGATGTTCCTGCAGGCGTGGTGGCCGGATCTGACCGCGACGGACGTGCTGCGCCGGCTCGCGTCCGAGCGGATCGTCGGCCGGGTGAGCGAGGGCATCCTGGACGCTGTCGAGCAGGCCGAGCTGGCTGCGTCCTTTTCGTTCGAGGATTGGTCGGTCGCCGACGTCGCGCTACTGGACGAACTGGTGGCGATGCTCGGCCCGGTCGCCCACGACGAGACCGAAGAGCCCCTGGTGTTCCTGCCGGACGGCACCGAGATCAACGAGGTGGTGACCACCGCCGACCGGCTGCGCGACCATCGTGAGGTCGATCCGCACGCCGATCCGCACGACACCTTCGCCCATGTGCTGGTGGATGAGGCCCAGGACATCAGCCCGATGCAATGGCGGATGCTGCGGCGGCGCGGTTCGCAGGCGAGTTGGACGATCGTCGGCGACCCCGCGCAGAGCTCGTGGCCGGACTTGGCGGAATCCGATCGGGCCCTGACCGAGTTGATCGGTTCGGCGCCGCACCGGAACTTCCGGCTGTCGACGAATTACCGCAGCCCGGCCGAGGTGTTCCGCCTTGCCGCGGACGTGGTGCGCCGCGATTTCCCGGGTGCCGACCTGCCGGACGCCGTCCGCTCGACCGGTATCGAGCCGCTGCTGTTGGCTGCCGGCCCAGATGAGCTCGCGGCGCGCCTGGACGCTGTGGTGGCGGAGCTGGCCGGTCAGGTGCAGGGCACGATCGGCGTGATCGCGCCGCCGTCCCGGTTGGCTGGGCTGGCTGCAGCGGAGCTGCCGTCCGTCGCTGCGCAGGGCTCTCGGGTGAGCTTCATCAGCCCGCTGACTGCGAAGGGCCTGGAGTACGACGCGGTCGTGGTGGTGGGCCCGGACGAGATCGTCGCGGAGTCCCCTGGCGGCGTCCGCGTGCTCTACGTGTCGCTCACCCGGCCCACCCAGCGCCTAGTGACCATCGATGTCGGCCAGTCAGGTGCCTGGCGGCGCGATCTCGCGTAGCCGGGCCAGGATCTCGGCGGTGGCCGACGACCGGTTCTGGGTGAAGAACTGCAGCCCGGGAGCGCCGCCGGAGAGCAGCCGGTCGCATAGTTCGGTGGCGATCTCGAGGCCGACCGCCCGCACCGCGGCCGGATCATCCGCGACCGCGTGCAGCCTCGCCACTAGTGGTTGCGGCAGATCGGCGCCCGACAGGGTCGCGAAGCGTTCGATCTGGCGGACGTTGGTCACGGGCATGATCCCGGCGATGATCGGCAGCTGGCAACCGAGGGCACGGACGCGGTCAACCAGACGGAAGTAGGCGTCGGCGTCGAAGAACAGCTGGGTGATCGCGAACTCAGCGCCGGCCTGCTCCTTCTCGGCGAGCACCCGGGCGTCGAGTTCGAAGTCGTGGTTCTCCGGATGTGCGTCCGGGAAGGCGGCGACCCCGACACAGAAGTCGCCGGCGGCCTTGACCAGCCGAACCAGTTCGGTCGCGTTGTTCAGCCCATCGGGATGGCGCTCCCAAGCCGCGGTCGGACCGCCGGTCGGGTCACCACGCACCGCGAGGATGTGCCGCACTCCCGCGTCCGTGTAGGCGTCGATCGCTCCGTGCAACTCGGCGACGCTCTGGCTGACGCAGGTGAGGTGGCCCATCGTCAGCGCGCCGGTGGTGGATTGGATCAGGCGGGTGGCGTCGATCGTCCGTGCCCGGGTGGAGCCGCTGGCGCCATAGGTGACCGAGACAAAATCGGGCCGGAGGGGTTCGAGCGCGCTGATCGCGTCCAGCAATTGGTCCTGACCGGCGTCGTCCTTGGGCGGGAAGAACTCGAACGACATCGTCGGGTGGTCGCCAGCGGCCAGGATTTCGGCGATGGACTGCGGTCGCGACGAAGGCATGGGGGCAAGGGTAGGCCAGCGTCCAGTCCGCGAGCGGTCTAGGCTCAGAGCGTGGTCAATCTGGACGCTGCGGACCCGCTCTCCGCCGAACTGAGCGCCGCGATCGGCGACGAGCTGGCGGGTTTCATCGACTCGCGGGCGGACGCGTTGAGCGCGCTCCAGCCTGAGATCGGCGAGCTGGTCGAGCTGGCGAGGGCGTTCACTACCGGAGGCAAGCGGCTGCGTCCGGCGTTCTGCTGCTGGGGCTATCTGGCTGCCGTTGGCGGCGATACCGTTCCTGACTACGTGATTCGCGCCGCGGCGAGCCTCGACCTGCTGCACGTCAGCGCTCTGGTGCACGACGATGTGATGGACGGCTCGGCCACCCGCCGAGGGTTGCCGGCGGCGCACGTTCAGTTGGCCGCACGGCACGCTGCGTCCGCACGCCGGGGCGCCCCGGAGGACTTCGGTCGGGCCGGCGCGATCCTGCTCGGTGACCTGCTGCTGATGTGGTCGGTGGAGTTGTTCACGTCCTGCGGCGCACCGCCCGAACTGCTGGCGTCCGCCCAGCCGCTGATGGCTGCAGTGCGAGCCGAGGTCACCGGCGGCCAGTACCTGGACATCTCGGCGCAGACGCGCTCGCCGCTGGATGCCCGACGCTCGCCCGAAGCCGTGCTTGCAGAGGTTCGCCGGGTGGTCGAGTTCAAGACCGCGAAGTACACCGTAGTACGGCCCCTGCAGGTCGGTGCGGCTCTCGGTGGCGGGTCGGCCGCGCTGCTGGACGCGCTGGCGAGCTACGGGTCGCCGCTGGGGCGGGCCTTCCAGTACCGCGACGATGTGCTCGGCGTGTTCGGCGACGCTGCGCTGACTGGCAAGCCGGCCGGTGACGACCTGCGCGAAGGCAAGCTGACCGTGCTGATCGCGAACGCGATGGCGTCCGCTTCAAGCGGAGCGGCTGAAGAGTTGAGCGGGCTGCTGGGACGCGAGTTGCCTGCGGCAGAGGTGGACGCGGCTCGCGAGCTGATCACCGAATCAGGAGCGCTCGCCGCGACCGAACGCGAGATCGCGGACGCGACCCGCGCTGCTGTGGACGCGCTGGCGGACGGTCCGATCGCAGCCCCGGCCGCCGAAGGGTTGCGCAAGCTCGCTGAACTGGCCACGCAGCGGAAGTCCTAGCCGTCAGGTGGTTTTCGGTAGTCGGCGTTCCAAAGGATCTGGCTGAGTTTGTCACTGCCTTGCCGGAAGGTGCCGTTGCGTCCGACCCG
>JAKOQD010000297.1 GCA_029778515.1 Actinomycetes bacterium | reverse complement strand
GCCGTGGTCCACGCGATCGGCGGCTCGCTCTGCACATAGAGGATAGCTCTGTACTGGACGGCCGCGGAGCCAACATCCACGTCACCACGCTGGCCTACCAGTACGGCAGGCACAGGCGGGTCCGGGGTAGTCCACTCACGGGTGGGCCAGCCGGTCTGATAGCGGACGATGCTGACGGGGGTCGCAGCCCCCGTCAGCACCAGAGCGGACAGTGTGGCAAACAGGTTCAATCGAGAAACCTTTCACGATTACGGCGAGGTCGAGGTCTTGATCCCGGTGATCCGACAGCCCAGTTTCTTCGACACGACCACCAGCCCGAGGTTCCCGCGCACGCGGACGTAGTCGCTGCGGGTGCGCTCGTCATAGTAGGTCTCGACCACCCAGCCGCTCTCGTCCGCGCCCTCGCCCGTCCACGCGGCCATGCGCATGGCGGACGGCTCGCTGGGCGGGTCGCCAGGCAGCGCGCACACGCCGACCCACGCGGTGGTGTCGGGCCAGCTCGCTGTAGGCGTAGACCCGTACCCGTCGACGACGGTCGATTTCACGACGCGCTCCACGCCGAGCAGCGCGCCGAGTGCGCGCTCGACTTCAGCAGGCCCGCGGGTCACACTCAGCGCCAGCCGGTCGCGCAGTACTGGACTGCCGAGCAGGGTCTCCCACGCCCAGCCGTTTACGACGAGAACGTTCGGATACATACCGGTCGCCGCGCGAATCACAGCCGCCGCCTTCGCTACGTCCTTCGCCGGGTCCGCGCCCGTCGCGTCCCACGCGGCTCCTGCAGGCTCTGCCGGGAAGCCGTTGCTCGTAGCCAGCGCCTTATCCGCAACAGTATTCTCCAGCGTCGCATCCACCAGCCTGCGGCACTGCCGCGCCGCATCGATCGCCGCGGTCTCCGGCAGTCGGAACGAGCGGTCGATCGCCGCCTCCACGCCGACGGGAGTCGTCGAGAACGACACAGCCTCGTATGCGCCGCTGGCCTGCGTGTACGCGGCGCCGGCAGTCTTGGTGATGTTGAATCCGTCGCCCGGGATCGACGCGGACACGGGCAGGACCTGCAGCGTGCCGCCCCGCTCCGTAACGGGCATGATGGGGGCGATCGTCGGGTATGCCACATACCAGCGGCCACCCTCATTGAACGCATCCAGCAGCCCAGCTGAAATAGTTCCACCAGTCAAAGCCATTTTTTCGTCTCCTTCTGTTTCGAGAAAATTTTC
>JAKOQD010000048.1 GCA_029778515.1 Actinomycetes bacterium | reverse complement strand
CCCGGTCGGGCCGGTGCACGCCGGACTGATCGAGCCGGGGCATTTCCGCTTCTCCGTGGTCGGCGAGACCATCGTCCGGATGTACCAGCGGTTGTGGTTCGTCCATCGCGGCGTGGAGAAGCTCTTCGAAGGACGTCCAGTCGCGGACGGGATCGCGCTCGCCGAGCGAATCAGCGGCGACACCGCGGTTGGACACAGCCTGGCCTACGCGATGGCGGTCGAGGACGCGCTGGGCATCGTCGTGCCCGAGCGCGACCGGGTGGTGCGGGCGCTGCTGCTGGAATGCGAGCGGCTGTACAACCACGTCAACGACCTCGGCGCGATCGTGAACGATGTCGGGTTCGGCATCATCAACGCCCATGCCGGACGCCTCCGCGAGCGCCTGCTACGGCACAATGCCCGGCTCACCGGTCATCGATTGCTGCGCGGCGCGATCCGGCTGGGTGGTGCCTGGCTGCTCGCCGAACCTGACCTGGACCTGCTCGCGTCCATGGCTGCTGAAGTGGCTGAGCTTGCCGAGATCTCGACCGGGCACAGTCTGGTGGCCGACCGCCTGGACCGGACCGCGGTTCTGCCGTCCGACCAGGCCGCGCAGCTCGGAGTGCTGGGCTACGTGGCGCGGGCGTCCGGTCTTGGCATCGATGCCCGGGTGCACCAGCCGTTCGTCTCGCTGGGTGACGCGTTCCGGGTGGTGCAGCGCGAGACCGGTGACGTCCGCGCCCGCTTCGAAGTGCGCGCCGAGGAGTTCGCAGTTTCCGCTGCCGTGATCGCCGATCTCGCTGCTCGGCTGGCCTCGTCCGTCATCCCGGCGCAGGCCGAAATCTCCACCCCACCGCGAGCCGTCCGGGCTATCCAGACCACCGCGACCGCGTCCGCCGGCCTGGGCGTCGTCGAGGCCTGGCGCGGAACCCTCGTCCACCGGGTCGAGGTCAACGACGACGGCACGCTCGCCAGAGTGAAGGTTGTCGACCCGTCCTTCTGCACCTGGCCCGCGCTGGGCGTGGCGTTGGCGGACACGATCGTCCCCGACTTCCCGCTGGCCAACAAGAGCTTCAACTGCTCATACGCCGGCAACGACCTCTAACAGTCCGGGCCCCGACCCCCGACCCTCGGATTCGAACTACCCTTGCCGGGTGAATGAAGCCCGCAAACCCCGCCGGCCGAGCTTCCGGGAGCCCGCGGCCCTGGAGGCGCTGGGGGAGCCGTCCGACCCGTTCGCTGACCTGCACGCTGCGCACGAGACCGCGGCGGTGCTGCTGCACACCGGACGCGCCGCCGACGACCCCGCGGTCACGGCCCGATTGGTGACGCTCACTGAGGAGGTGGGCCTGTCGACGCTGGCAGAGATCTGGTCCTCGCGTCCGGCGCGGACGCTGCCCGGTGCGCTCTGGCGGCTTTACCTGCTGCGGGAGTGGGTGCTCACGAAGCCGCATGAGGCTGCGCGCGAGTACGCGGCCGGCGTCCGCTTCACCGAACCGAACCACGCGGTGGCCGGCGTCGACCCGCCCGGTCCGGACGAGGTGCAGCGAGTGGCGGACGAGATCCTGCGCGGCGTGTTCGCCGGCGACTTCGCGGTGGCGCTGGAGCGCGCCGCGGCGTTCTGCCACGTGGTCTCGTCCGGACGCGCGGACGTCACCGCAGGCGCGGCTGCCGTCCAGCAGGCCGGACGCCTGCAAACCATGGCCGAGGACCTCACCGCCTGCGCCCGACTCTGGCGCGCTGGCGCCCTGGAGTGAAGGAGAAGGGGACGGTTCCTTTTCCGTTCAGCTTGTCCACAGACCGTCCCCGAGCTGGGCCCGCCCGTGTCGAGCCCGCGACCGCAAGACGCGTCCCGGATAACTTGAACGAGAAAGGAACCGTCCCCTATCCGTTCAAGATTTGGGGGAGCGGCGGGGGACGCCTATCCTCGATCAGGCGTCGGGCCGCGGTAGCCCCGGGCTCCAACATTCGCCGCTACGAGCGGCCACGCGCCGAGAGGCGCTCCCGGCCCGACGCTCTCACCACCACTCCGGTTGGGCTGACTGGATGTTGCCCACCCCAGGCTTGCGCTGTTCGGCGCGATCGGTCTCCTAACCTCGCTCCTCGCGGCCTGCACCAGCGTCCCGGCGCCCTTCCGGTGAAACCGCCGGCCACCTCGGGGCTGAAGTAGCGGCCATCCAGCCGGGTGAGCGCCACCAGCGCCCCGCCGGAGCGATAGCCGAGTTGAACCTCGTCCGGTCCTAGGTTGCTTCCCAGTGCGTCGGCCCCTGGGGCCGGCCCGGCCGCAATCACCAGGGTGACCTCGCTCGACGGCGCCGTTGCTTGGCTGAAGGTCAGTGCGAACGGTCCCACCTGGCCTGGGCGATCCCGCCGTCGTGCGCGAAGCTGCACCAGGTCAGATAGCAGGTGCCGTCCTCGTCCCAGGCGAGGTCGGGATCGATGCCGATGGCGCCGGCGACCAGTCGACCAGGTCGATCGAACGCCACAGCGGGGCTCCGGGAAGTACTCGAAGCTCGAGTTGGCGAGGAAGTACTCCGCGCCCACCCGGCAGATCGTCCGGTGAATTGCTTCCGGTTGTTGGCGAATCGATGCCTACGGCAACAGGCAAGCCCGGATCCACTAATTCGGCTGGTCGAGCTTGTTGAACCCCGCTCAGGCCCGTGGATTCACGCTAGCCGTGGCGAGCGCTCAGCACGGTCGGCATGACCTCATAGACGGCGTCGACCACGCCGCGCAGAGCCGCGGCGACCCGGCGTCCGGCTGGGGTCAGGTCGTACTCGACGTGCTGGCCGGCGACCTCGGTGCGAGTGACCAAGCCGTCTTCGACGAGGGTAGTGAGCGTCCGCGAGAGCATGCGGTCGCTGATCCCGTCAACCGTGCGGGCGGTCTCGGCGAACCGGCGGGGATTGTCGAGCAGGGCAACCAGCACCAGCGAAGACCACCGGTTGGTCACGTGCTCCACGAGGTCGCGGGACGGGCAGTGCGCGCTGAACGCGTCGAATGGCCGATCCATGACTTCCCCTTGCGTGAGTTGCTAACCGAAGTATAGTACGGGCATACTGCTAACCAATCGTAAGCAACTTCGGAGGAAAACATGACCATTGCCGTCACCGGCGCCACCGGCCATCTCGGCGGACTCGCGATCACGCATCTGCTGCGGCGCGGCACGCCCGCCGAACAGGTGGTGGCGCTCGTCCGCGACGTCGATCGTGCCGGCCAGCTTGCCGCGCTCGGCGTGCAGGTGCGTCACTTCGACTTCGACCAGCCGGACGCGCTCGCCGAAGCCCTTGCCGACGTGGACGCGCTGCTGCTCGTCTCCGGCAATGCGCTCGGCCGGCGGGCCGCCCAGCACCGGGCGGTCATCGATGCCGCGCTCAAGGCCGGCGTTGGCAAGCTCGTCTACACCAGTGCGCCGCACGTGCAGGCGTCCGTCAATCCGGTCGCGCCCGAGCACAAGGCCACCGAGGAGGCGCTGGCTGCGTCCGGTCTGCCGCACGTGATCCTGCGCAACGGCTGGTACCACGAGAACTACCTGCGCGAACTCGAGGCGGTCGCCGAGACCGGGGTGCTGCTTACCGCCGCCGGCGACGGACGGGTGGCCAGTGCTGCCCGCAGCGAACTCGCCGAAGCCGCTGCGGTGGTGCTCGCCGGACCGCTGGACGCGGGCACGATCACGCTCACCGGCGATGTCGCCTGGACGCAGGAGGATCTGGCCGCCGACCTCGCGTCCGTGCTGGGACGCGACATCGAGGTGCGGCACGTTTCGGCGCTGCAGAAGGCGGACGTGCTGGCGCAAGCGGGCGTGGACGCGGGCATGGCCGGCTTCGCGGTCGGCGTGGACGAGGCGATCGCCGCCGGCGAGCTGGGCGAGGTGAACGGTGAGCTGGCCCGCCTGATCGGTCGCCCGACCTCACCCCTGATCGAGACCCTGCGGGCCGCCGGACGCTGAACGTGCCGGCCGGGGCGGGACGCTATGGGGCCCGCGTCCCGCCCTGGCTCGCACCCTCGTCTAGGGCGTGTTTGCGTAGCCCAGTGCGCACGAGAGGATGTGCCCGGTGCGTGCGGGGTTACGCGACTCGTCTAGGCTGCGATGCATGAAGAAGACCATGTCCAAGCGGACCGAGGCCTGGGTGTACATCGGTGCCGGAGTGGTGGCTATCTTCGCCGCCCTTTACTTCATGAGCGTCGAGTCCAGCATCTTCGACTGGTTCATCCTCGGCATGGGGGTGGTCTCGCTCTGGCAGGGCGTCCGCGGGTTCATGGCGTTGCGCAATGGCTCCAGCGGGACGCCTGGCGCCGGCCGGAGTTGAGCCTTCTGCCAAGCTAAGCGACCCGGCCGGGGTCGACGACCCTGTGGTCTGGCCCCGCCCCAACTCAAACTGGACACTTCCAGCCGACAACGGCTGGAAGTGTCCAGTTTGCGCGTTGGTGGCCGGTCCCAGCCCGCACGATCCTGTGCGGACTCCAGGGAGTGCGATGGGTGTCCATGAGTTGGAGCGAACGGCATGTATTTGTAATGACCGGTCAGTTCAACTACTCTCGATGTGACGAAAGGAACCGTTCGTGAGCCCGCTGACCCAGCTTCCCCAAACCGAGACCGCGCAGCCGCCGGCCGATCCGCTGGTTGCTGCTCGCCCGCTCGCGGTGGCCGCGTCCGCCCTCCAGCTGGACGGCAACCGCGGCCGCATCTACGGCCCGGTCGACCTGGCCATCGAAACCGGCACGCTCAACCTGATCACCGGTGCGGCCGGCACTGGCAAGACCTCGCTGCTGCTCACCCTGGTCGGACGGATGCGGCCCAATCGCGGCGCCGAGCTCACCGTTCTCGGCCGGCCGTTGCCGCGTCGGGCACCGTCGGTGCAGCGGCGCAGCGCGGCGGTCGGCATCCATGGCCTCGATGATCTGGACGAGAACGTCACCGTCGCCGCCACCGTCCGGGAGCGCGAGGCCTGGCTGGCCCGCTGGTACCGGATCGTCCGCACACCCGACGACGCGCGCATCGCGCAGCTCTGCGCGCCGGTCTTCGGCGACGATCCGGCGCCGCGCGCCCGCCAGCTGATCCACGAACTGGATGAGGTCGAGAACCTGCGGCTGCGGTTGGCATTGGCCATGCTGAGCTCACCCGAGGTGGTCGTGATCGACGATGTCGACTCCCTCCACGACCTGGACAGCCGCCGAAGTCTCTGGGAATCGCTGCGTGCGCTGACCGAGCAAGGAATCACCGTGATCGCGACCGCGTCCACTGCCGGCGACCTCTCCCGGCTCGGCTGGGCCGACCTGCCCAACCACATCGCGCTGCCCAGCGTCCGCTGAACCCAGCCAGCCCCAACTTGCCCGCGAACAAGGCGGGCCAAATCAACCCGAATCGCAGAAGAATAGATGTTTGCCTGGACCTCACACGGAACCGAACTGAAACGGTTCGCCCGCCTGCCCATCACCCGCGCCGCCGTGGCGGTGATGCTACTGATCCCGCTGCTCTACGGCGCGATGTACGTCTGGGCGTTCTGGGACCCGACCACCCGCATGAACGACCTGCCGGTGGCATTGGTCAACCAGGATCAGCCCAGCACCGACGGCGACGGCAAGACCGTCAATTTCGGCAACGACGTGGTCGACCAGCTAGTCGACGACGACTCCATCGGCTGGGCTCAGGTCGACCAGGCCGAAGCGCTCGCCGGCATGGACGCGGGCCGCTACTACTTCACGGTCACCATCCCGGCGGATTTCTCCGCTCGGATCACCTCGCTCGGTGAAGCCGACCCCAAAGCCGCCAATATCCAGGTGACCTACGACGACTCGAACTCCTTCCTGGCTTCCACCCTCGGCCGTTCGGCGATGCTCGAGGTGCGCGACGCGGTGGCCGAGAAGGTCTCGAAGGAAGCCGTCAGCACGCTGCTGGTCGGCGTCGGCGATGCCCGGAACGGCTTCGCCAAGGCCTCGGATGGTGCGTTCGAACTGTCCGACGGGCTGGCGACGGCCAGCGACGGTGCCGACCGCCTGAATGTCGGTGCGTCCGACCTGGCCGACGGTGCCGCGAAGCTGGCGGACGGAACCGGCGACCTCTCCACCGGCGCGCACACGCTCGCCGACAAGCTCGGCGACTACGTGCAGGGCATCTCGGACGCGAGCGCCGGTGTCGAGCAGTTGCGTTCGGGTGCGGCCGGTCTGACCGCGCTGCAGGCGGGCCTGGCGCAGGCCGCCGACCCCACCACCGGCGCGCCCGCCCTGGCCGCCGGGGTGAAGACGCTGGTCGGCGGTGCTACTTCGCTGGCCGAGGGAGCGACCGCCTATGCCGAGGGCGCGGACGGCTTCGCCTCCAGCGCCGGCACCTGGGTCACCGGCGCGGAGCAGTGGCGGCAGACCGTCGCCGCCGCGACCGGCGGACCGCTGGCCCAGGGCAGCAAGGATCTCGCCGCCGGGGCCAAGCAGCTCTCGGCGGCCACCGCGTCCGATGGCTCGTTGGCCCAGGGCGCGGACGCAATCGCGAGCGGCAACACCAAGCTGGCCGCCGGCCTGGGCCAGCTCGACGACGCGCTCGCCCAAGCACAGCAGGCCCTCGACGACGGCGACACCGCGACGGCCGCCGCCATCCTCTCCAGCGCTCGCGGCAAGCTGCAGGATGCGCACGCCAACGCCTCCGAGCTGGCGGCGGGGGCAGCCAAGGTGAGCGCCGGTATTGCCAGCGTCCACACCGGCGCGGCCGGCCTGGCCACCGGAGCGGCTACCTTGAATGCCGGCTACGCCCAGCTCAACGGCGCGGTCGCGGACGGCGGCGCGGTCGCCACCGGGATCACCAAGCTTGACGCCGGCCAGCGTGCGCTGAGCACCGCTGCCGGGCAACTCGATGCCGGTGCCGCCAAGCTCGCTGACCCGGCGACGCTCGTGCAGGCACAGCAACTCAGCCAGGGCGCGTCCAGCCTGGCCACCGCGTTGCAGACGATGAGCGCGGGCGCGTCCGACTCGGCCAAGGGCATTCCCGCCTTGCAGGCCGGGTTGACCCAGCTCGCGTCCGGATTCACCAACGCCGATCCGGAACATGGCCTGGTCAGTGGGGCCAAGGCGCTGCGCAGCGGGGCGAGGACGCTCGCCGCCGGCCTGGAAACGGCAGCCGATGGCGCCACCAAGTTGAGCGACGGCAGCGGCGAGATCGCCGCGAACACGCCCGCGCTGGCGTCCGGGCTGGCGGACGCACACTCCGGTGCGGACGAGCTGGCCACCAAGCTCGCCGACGGTGCCGAGGAAATCCCTGACGACTCCGCCGCGGTGCAGGAGAGCCGGGCCACCGCGATCGCCACCCCGGTCAACACCGCGACCGCGCACGTCCACGAGGCCGATTCCTGGGGCGAAGGCTTCGCACCGTTCTTCATCTCGCTGGCGCTGTGGGTGGGCGCGCTGATCACCTGGCTGCTGCTGCGTCCGCTGCAGACCCGCGCATTGATGACTTCGGTGAACGGCTTCCGGATGGCTTGGGGGTCGCTGAACTCGGCGCTGCTGCTGTCGCTCGGACAAGTGGCGATCATGCTGGCGGTGATGCATTTCGCGATCGGGCTGACGCCGGCCAACCTGCTGGCCACGTTCGCCTTCACCATGCTCGCCGCCGCGGCGTTCTTCTCGCTTCAGCAGTTCTTCCAGGTGACCCTGGGCTCGGCGGTCGGCAAGGTGGTGATCATCGTGCTGCTGATGGTGCAGCTGGCTTCGGCGGGCGGCACCTATCCGATCCAGACCACGCCGTCGTTCCTGCAGGCGATCAGCCCGTACCTGCCGATGACCTATGTGGTCAACGGGCTGCGCGAGGCGATCACCGGCGGCATCGAGACCAGGTTCTGGAGCAGCGTCGTCGTGCTCGCCGCTATCTTCGTGGTGTCGCTGGCGGCCACGTCGCTCGCGTCCGCACGGAAGCGGATTTGGACGATGTCGCGGCTGCACCCGGCGCTGAGCATCTGAGGAGACGAGCATGACCACACCCGTCAGCGGCCGGACCGACGGCCGGGTGGCCCGGCGCCAGGGCACCCGGGACGCGATCATGGACGCCGCCACCGAACTGTTCGCCGCCCGGGGGGTGACCTCGACTTCGATCGACGACATCGCCGCGGCGGCGGGTATCGCGAAGGGCTCGATCTACTACAACTTCGACTCCAAGTCGGGCCTGGTCGAGGCGATCATGATCCGCAGCAGCGAGCGGCTGGCCGGCGCGTTGGCCGAGGCGAAGCACGAACGCTCCGGGGACGCGTTGCGCGAAGCGGTGGTGCGGGCCCTGTTGCTGCTGGTGCAGGAGAACGCGTCGTCGGCGCGGGTGATGGTGACCGAGATGTTCCGGACGGAGCGCTCGTGGCGGGACTCGATCGAGACCTGGCGTGAGATCGCGCTGTCACCGCTGATAGAGGACTCCCGTGAAGCCGGAGTCGATCCGGTCGTGGCCGGGGTGCAGGCGGCCGCGATCGTCGGAGCCACCCTGATGGCCGGGCTGGAGTGGCTGGTGTTCCACCCCGAGCGCAGTGCCGAGCAGGTCGCGTCCGCGGTGCTGGGGACGCTGCGCTGAGTTGCCCGTGCTCATCGCCCGTGCTGGTGGTCAGTGGTAGGCGGCGCGGAGCGTCTTGCCCGAGCTCTGCCGGGACTGGACGAGGACGCCGATGATGCCGAGCAGCACGAAGGCGACCGGCCAGACCAGGTTGGCGCCCGTGGCGAGGCTTGG
>JAKOQD010000296.1 GCA_029778515.1 Actinomycetes bacterium | reverse complement strand
TGCCGCCATGCCAGCTCTCGCCCGGCTCGTTCGAGCCCTTGCCGTCGCCCTGACCGCCGTCGCGCTGGTCGTGGGCGTGGGTACGTCCGCTCCGGCCAAGACCGTAGGCACGAACAACCAGCCGATCACCAATCGAGCAGGCGTCACGTTCGGCGTCCTTTCCCACCGCGGCGGTGCGCTGCAGTGGCCGGAGAACTCGGTTGAGGCGTTCGAGAACAGCGTCGCGGCCGGCTTCGACTCGATCGAGACCGACATTCTGTTCACCGCGGACGGCCAAGCCGTGATGAGTCACTACGACGTGCTGCCCGCGCGCTGCACCAACGCCGGTGAGAGCATTCACCTGATGACGTCCGCGCAGGTTGCCGAGGTGCGCTGCGCAGACCTGAGCGGCCAGAAGGTCGTGCCGCTGGCCACCTTCGCCCAGCTGGCGGACGCGCTGGCCAAGAACCCACAGGTCGGGCTGACCCTGGACATCAAGAGCTACGTCGGACAGCCTGCAGCCGAGCAACGGGCCTACGCCGAACAGGCGATCCAGCAGGTGCAGGACCACGGCCTGCTGGGCAGGACGAGCATCATCAGCTTCTACTGGAAGAACCATCTGCCGGTCATCCGGAAGGCCGCTCCGAAGATCTACGTGCTCGCCCTCGACAACGGCACCATGGACCTGGATCGCGTCCGGCTTGCGGACAAGCTGAAGGCCGATGGCTACGGCATCAAGATGAAGTACACCTCCGAATACCTGGTGAAGTACACCAAAGCCAAAGGCATGGACGCTGTGCCGTGGGAGGTGCTCGGCGACGAGCAGCGAGCGTTCGGCATCTACTACGGCGGCAAGCTGCAGTTGTTCAGCTCCGACGAGCCCACCACGACCAGGACGCAACTGGTGGCCGGCCAGATCAATCTGAACCCCGTCCCGACACCGACCCTCACCTCGCTGGGGACTCCGGTCCTGCTCAGCCAGGCCAAGTACGTCAAGAACAAGCGGAGCTATCCGCTGGTCAGCGGCACCGCCGTGCCGAAAGAGGATGTCGCTCAGCTTCGCAGCGTCACTCTCTCGATCACCGTGACCGGCGGTAAGGGTACGGGGAAGCTGTACGTCGGCGGGATGTCCACCCCGCTGAAGAGTTCGGTCTCGAAGAAGCTGCCCAAGGGCACCAGCACCTTCACGATCAGCGCCCCGCTGGGCGACAAGGGCAAGCTTCGGATCTACACCACCAAGACCGTCACCCTGACCGTCACCGCGGTCGCCTACACGCGGGTGCGGTTCGCCTGAGGCCGGCGGACGGCTGGTCCAGCTAGTGCGATGACAAGCTCGATCAGCCGTACCCCAAACGGCTGGAAAGCCTCCGGGGACCTCAGCCGACGTTGTAGCTGAGCAGGCGCCAGTGCTCTTCACCGGACTGCAGAACCATCCAGTGGCAGTTCCGCAGCCCGCCGAACCGGCGAGCGTTGGAGTAGTCGAGCCCGAGGAGCAGCATCGCGGCGACGCGCAGCGACAGTCCGTGGCCGACCACCAGCACGACATCCTCCGCGTCCGCGTCCGCGTCCGCTGGCGCGGCGTAGTCCAACAGGGCACCGGCTACGCGCACGCCTGACTCGGTGGCGGTCTCCCCGGACGGCGAGCGACGGAAATCCCGGCCTTCGCGTAGCGC
>JAKOQD010000047.1 GCA_029778515.1 Actinomycetes bacterium | reverse complement strand
GAGCCCTCGTCGGCGATGATCAGCGTCCGCTCGAACTGGCCCATGTTCTCGGTGTTGATCCGGAAGTAGGCCTGCAGCGGGATGGTGACGTGGACGCCCTTCGGGACATAGACGAACGAACCGCCCGACCAGACCGCCGTGTTCAGCGAGGCGAACTTGTTGTCGCCGACCGGGATCACCGAGCCGAAGTACTCCTCGAAGATCTCGGGATGCTGCTTCAGGCCGGTGTCGGTGTCGAGGAAGATGACGCCCTGACGCTCCAGTTCCTCGTTGATCTTGTGGTAGACCACCTCGGACTCGTACTGCGCCGCCACGCCGGCCACCAGGCGCATCTTCTCGGCCTCGGGGATGCCCAGCCGGTCGTAGGTGCGCTTGATGTCGTCGGGCAGATCCTCCCAGGTCTGGGCCTGCTTCTCGGTGGAGCGGACGAAGTACTTGATGTTGTCGAAGTCGATCTCGTTGAGATCGGCGCCCCAGGCCGGCATCGGCTTGCGGTCGAACAGCTTGAGGGCCTTCAGCCGCAGCTTCAGCATCCACTCGGGCTCGGACTTCAGCGCCGAGATGTTGCGGACTACGTCCTCGTTCAGCCCCCGCTTCGCGGAAGTCCCGGCGAGGTCGGAGTCGTGCCAGCCGTACTGATAGGTGCCCAGCGCTTCCAGGTGTTCTTCCTGGGTGGAGCCAAGCCCCGGAGCCGTGGTGGTTGAGGTCATATCAGTTGGCCCTTCGGTTTGGTGATGGGTACATCGCGGCGACCACCGGACGTGGGACGTGCGTGGTGCACACCCCGTCGCCATGGGCGATCGTCGCCAGCCGCTGCACGTGCGAATCCAGCAGCCTGGCAAAGACCCTGGTCTCGGCCTCGCAGAGCTGCGGGTACTCAGCCGCCACGTGGGCGACCGGGCAGTGATACTGGCACAGCTGGACGCCGGAGGCGACCGGCTGCAGTGAGGCGACGAAACCCTCGGCAGTCAATGCCTCAACCAACGCATCGGCAGCACTCTCGTATTCCGGTGCGATGATCGCGAAGCGGGCGGCCACGGCCTCGGCGACCTTGGCCGAGAAGGCTTCCACCGCCTCCGGGCCGGCCACTTCGGCCAGATGGTCGAGCGCATTGATCGCCAGGGCGTCGTACGCCTGGTAGAACTCGCCGCGCCCGGAGTCGGTGAGCGCGAAGACCTTCGCCGGACGGCCGCGTCCGCGGTGCCCATAGACGCGCTGCTCGCGGCTGGTCACCTGGCCGGTGCTGGCCAGGACGGTGAGGTGCCTGCGGACGGCGGCCGGGGTCAGGCCCAGCCGGCTCGCGAGGTCGTTGGCGGTGGACGGTCCGTGCTGCAGGATCGAGCGGGCCACTCGGCTGCGGGTGGAAGCGTCCGCGGCCTGCTGCTCGGCCTCGGCTACCGCCGCGTCCCCGTTCGGCTCGGTCTCGCTTTTCACAACGTCATTCTTGCCTTAATCGAGGCTTAGCTCAACCCGGGCGTCCAGGCATGATCCGCCAACGGGATGAGACGCCCATCCAAAAGGTGGCCTTGATTCGGTGACTACGACACATGGTCGTAGAGTGCTGGGCGATGTTTGTTCTAACAACGGCGAGACGGACATCAGCAAAACAACCACCTGATTGAAGGATGCATCGTGACGACTTCATCGCTCGATACCAAACCATCCGCAGGTCGTCCCCACAGTTTGGTGCGGTCGGGCCTGTTCGTGGTTTTCGGGCTCTTGGGACTGTCGCTGGCTGCCTGTTCCGGCACCGGCGCTGAGCCCACCCACACCACCCACAAGAGCGAGTTCGACCTACCGCTCCCCGACCTGCACGCGGTCACCTTCCTCGGCGGCGTTTCGGGCTGGTACCTGCTGCTGATCGGCATGCTGATCTGCCTGGCCGGGTTCGGTTTCGGCATCTACAGCTACATGAAGCTGAAGAACCTGCCGGTGCACCAGTCCATGCGGGAGGTGTCCGAGCTGATCTACGAAACCTGCAAGGCCTACCTGCTGCAGCAGGGCAAGTTCTTGCTCACCCTGTTCGCCTTCATCGGCGCGGTCATCTTCGTCTACTTCGGCTTCCTGAACACCACCGGGGGCTGGGGCCGGGTGATCATCGTGCTGCTGTTCGCGATCATCGGCATGGCCGGCTCGTACGGCATCGCCTGGTACGGCATCCGCCTGAACACCTTCGCCAACTCGCGCACCTCCTTTGCGGCGCTGAAGGGCAAGCCGTTCAACGTCTACGACATCCCGATGCGTTCGGGCATGAGCGTCGGCATGGTGCTGATCTCGACCGAGCTGATCATGATGCTCGCGATCATGATGTTCCTGCCCGCCGAGATCGCGACCGCCTGCTTCCTGGGCTTCGCGATCGGCGAGTCGCTGGGCGCGTCCGCACTGCGGATCGCCGGCGGCATCTTCACCAAGATCGCCGATATCGGCTCCGACCTGATGAAGATCGTCTTCAAGATCGGCGAGGACGACCCCCGTAACCCCGGCACCATCGCCGACTGCACCGGTGACAACGCCGGCGACTCGGTCGGCCCGTCCGCTGACGGCTTCGAGACCTACGGCGTCACCGGTGTCGCGCTGATCACCTTCATCCTGCTGGGGGTGCAGGCCGACCTGCAGGCGCACTTCCTGGTCTGGATCTTCTTCATCCGCGCGATCATGCTGGTCGCATCGGCCCTTTCCTACTTCGGCAACGCGCTCTGGGCGAAGTCGAAGTACGGCAATGCTGAAGAGATGGAGTTCGAGACCCCGCTGACCTCGCTGGTCTGGATCACCTCGATCGTCTCGATCGTGCTCACCTTCATCATCTCGGCCATGCTGATCCCGAACGTGGGTGGCAACACCAACCTGTGGTGGCAGCTCTCGCTGATCATCAGCTTCGGCACACTGGCCGGCGCGATCATCCCCGAGCTCGTCAAGGTGTTCACCGGGGTCAAGGCCAAGCACGTCGAGGAGGTCGTTAAGTCGGCCAAGGAGGGCGGTCCGTCCCTGGACATCCTGTCCGGCCTGGTCGCCGGCAACTTCTCCGCCTACTGGCTGGGCATCGCCATCGTCGGTCTGATGGGCGGCGCCTACGGCGTGTCCACCATGATTCCCGCCATCGACCCGGCCAACGCCGCAGCCGGCGGCATCATGCTGGCTCCGGGCGTGTTCGCCCTCGGCCTGGTCGCCTTCGGCTTCCTGGGCATGGGCCCAGTGACCATCGCGGTCGACTCCTACGGACCGGTCACTGACAACGCCCAGAGCGTCTACGAGCTGTCGCAGATCGAGCAGATCCCCGGCATCGAGGACGAACTGCAGCGCGACTACGGCATCACCCCGAACTTCGAGCGGGCCAAGTACCTGCTGGAAGCAAACGACGGTGCCGGCAACACGTTCAAAGCGACTGCCAAGCCAGTGCTGATCGGTACCGCGGCAGTGGGTGCGACCACCATGGTGTTCTCGATCATCATGGGCCTCACCAACGGCCTGCAGACCGACCTGCTGGCGAACCTGTCGCTGTTGCACGTGCCGTTCCTGCTCGGTCTGATCACCGGTGGCGCCATCATCTACTGGTTCACCGGCGCCTCCATGCAGGCCGTCACCACCGGCGCGTTCCGGGCGGTGGAGTTCATCAAGGGCAACATCAACCTTGAGACCTCGGAGAAGGCTTCGGTCAAGGACTCCCGCCGCGTGGTGGAAATCTGCACCCAGTACGCCCAGAAGGGGATGTTCAACATCTTCCTCGGCATCTTCTTCGCCACGCTGGCGTTCGCGTTCGTGGAGCCGTACTTCTTCATCGGCTACCTGATCTCGATCGCTGTCTTCGGGCTCTACCAGGCCATCTTCATGGCCAACGCCGGTGGCGCCTGGGACAACGCCAAGAAGATCGTCGAGGTCGATCTGCAGGCCAAGGGCACCGAACTGCATGATGCGTCCATCGTTGGCGACACCGTGGGCGACCCGTTCAAGGACACCTCCTCGGTGGCCCTGAACCCAGTGATCAAGTTCACCACCCTGTTCGGCATGCTGGCGATCGAGCTGTCGCTGATCATCAACAACAGCGCGATCAACGCCGTCCTAGCCGTGGTCTTCTTCCTGGCCAGCGCCTACATGGTGTGGCGTTCGTTCTACGGCATGCGCATCGATCAGCCGATGCTCACCGCTGCGGACTTCGCCTACCTGAAGGACGCTCCCTCGCCGGAGCTGTCCACCGGTGCACCCGCTCCTGCGGCCGCCGAGCACGTGGCGGACGCAGCGAAGGTCTGACCCTGCTGTTAACCAGCTGCTGCCCGGTACCCGCGAGGGTGCCGGGCAGCAGCGTTTTCCGGCCCGGGGTTGCGTGCGGGGCCGGGCCCGGGCGGCCCGGGCCTAGACTGAGCGCGTGTCCGCCGCCCTCACCCTGACCGATGTGCGGATCCAGCTTGGGCGGCGTCCGGTGCTGACCGGGCTCAGCCTCAGCGCTGCGGTGGGCGAGGTGACCGCTGTGCTCGGCCCTAACGGGGCCGGCAAGACCACGATGATCCGCTGCTGCACCGGGCTGCTGAGTCCGGACGCCGGCACGATCGATGTACTCGGCCGGGCCGCGGGCGCACCCGGGGCGAATGACCGGGTTGGGTTGATGCCGCAGGCGACCGGCGCCTGGTCCGGGGTGAGGCCGCTGGAACTCCTGCGGTATCTGGCCGCGCTCTACGCGTCCCCGCTGCCGGTGGCCGAACTGGTGGAGATGCTCGGCATCGGCACCTTCGCGCAGACTCCCTACCGCCGGCTTTCCGGCGGACAGCAGCAGCTGGTGAACCTGGCCGGGGCGATCATCGGCCGCCCGGAGCTGGTCTTCCTTGACGAACCAACCGCCGGGCTCGACCCACACGTGCGCCGCACGGTCTGGCAGCTGATCCGCGACCTCCGCGCCGCCGGCGTGGCCGTGGTGCTCACCACCCATGCCATGGACGAGGCCGAGAAGCTGGCCGATCGGGTGATCCTGCTCAACGCCGGACGCGCGGTCGCGTCCGGCACCGTCGGGGAGCTGACCGCCGACGGCAACCTCGAACAGCTCTTCCTGAGCCTCACCACCCCGGGCGGTGCGGCATGAACCTCGACCTCGGTCCCGGGGCTGCCCCGGCCACCCGTCCGCGGCGGGTCATCGCGCATTCGCTCATGGAGACCCGGCTGATCGTCCGCAACGGGGAACAGTTGCTCCTGGCATTGGTGATACCTCTGGGCCTGATCGTCGCGCAGGCGGTGCTCGGCCCGCGGTTCGGCATTGCTCGCGATCCGTTCGTGGCTTCGGTAATCGCACTCGGACTGTGGTCGAGCGGGTTCACCTCCCCGGCGATCACCACCGCCTTCGAGCGGCGTTACGGCGTGCTGGAGCGGCTGGTGGCCACTCCCCTGCGCCGCGCCGATCTGCTGACCGGTAAGGCGACCATGATCGCGATCCTGGCTGTCGGCCAGGCAGCGGTGCTTGCGCTGGCCGGATTGATCGTCGGTTGGCGACCGGCGCCGACCCTGTTGCAGAGCGGGGTGACCCTGCTGGTGGTGCTGCTCGGGCTGGTCGCTTTTGCGAGCCTCGCCCTGTGCCTGGCGGGGACGGTCAGCGCCGAACTGACCCTCGGCCTGGCGAACCTGGTGTACCTCGGCGGGGCCGCGCTGGGCATCCTGGTACCGGTGGCGAGCTTCCCTGCCTGGGCGCAGCCCCTGGTTGCGTCGCTGCCGACGACCGCGGTTGCCGAGTCACTTCGGGTCTGGGCTGCCGGCGGTGTAGCGCTGTGGCCGTTGCTGGTTGTGCTGATCTGGGCGGTCGCGGGACTCGCGCTCGCCAGGAAGGTGTTCCGATGGATCTAGTTGGCTCCCCCGCTGCCCTACGCGGCTGGTCGATCGCCTCACTGGTGGCGAACATGGGCCTGGTGGTGACCGGTGGGCTGGTCCGGGTCACCGGCTCTGGCCTGGGCTGCTCCACCTGGCCGCAGTGCGAGCCGGGCTCGTACGTGCCGCACGGGGATGCTCCGCTGCACACCTACATCGAGTTCGGCAATCGGCTGCTGACCTTCGTGCTGGTCGCGGTTGCGATCGGGACGCTGATCGCGGCCTGGCGGGCCAGGGACGCCGCCGGCAACCCCGTCCGACGGGTGCGGGTACTGGCTCTGCTGGCGGCAGCGGGCATCCCAGCGCAGGCCGTCATCGGCGGCATCTCGGTGCTGGCGCGGCTCGAATGGTGGGTCGTAGGTCTGCACCTGGTGCCCTCACTCGCCTTGATCATGGTCTGCACGGTGCTGGTGCACGAGGTCTTCGGCGCCGCACCTGCTGGCGCCACCGCGGCTGCCCGCAATCTGGCGTGGGTGGTCCTGGCGTTGGGCTGGCTGGTGCTGCTGCTGGGCATCATCGTGACCGGCGCCGGACCCAACGCCGGCGACGCGGACGTGCACCGCAGCGGCTTCGACCTCACTGCGGTAGCCCGGACGCACTCATTGTCGGTGTGGGCGGCGACCATCGCCATCGTGGCGCTGCTTTGGCTGGCCCGTCGTACGCCGGCGCTGTTCCGTGCGACGCTGCTGTTGCTCGGTGTGGTCGTGCTGCAGGGAGCGATCGGTTACGCCCAGTACTTCCTCGGCGTGCCGCCGATGCTGGTGGCCCTGCACATGCTTGGGACGGCGCTGTTCTGCGCAGCGATCGCCAACGTCTGGTGGCTGGCCCGCGTACCGGCACGAAACCCGAGTTTGATGGCTTATTCAGGCTGACTAGCCGGGCACAGATGGCGCCACCCGACTTGGATGGCTTACGGGGCACCGCAGCTCCCGGATAAGCCATCCAGGTCGGGTCGAGACCCTAGGGAGGTCCGCCGGCGGCCTGGTATGCCTACCAAATCGGGTTTGACTGATCGAGCCGGCTGACGCGAGCGGTGCTCGCG
>JAKOQD010000295.1 GCA_029778515.1 Actinomycetes bacterium | reverse complement strand
TCGCCCAGCGCGACCCCGCGTCCGGCCCAGGTGAGCATCTCGATGTCGTTGCGGCCATCGCCGATGGCCAACACGTCCGCAGCGGCGACGCCGAGGTCGGCGACCACGTCCGCCAGTGCGGTGGCCTTGTTGACCCCCGCCGGTGCGATATCCAACCAGGCGCTCCAGCCCACCGAGTAGCTCACGCCGTGCAGGCCGAGCCGCTGCGCCAAGGCGATGAACTCACCATCAGACGCCTCCGGGTCGCGCACCACGATTCTGGTGACATCGCTGCCGGCCAGGTCTTCGACGCTGACCACCTCGATTTCGCCGCTCAAGTCCCCTTCGGGAAAATGCTTGGTGACGCGATAGCCGGCGCCCACCACCTCGGCGGCCAGCGCCGCTGCCGGATGCTCCTGCAGCACCCGCTCCACCGCCGCGGACGGGTCGAACGTGACCACCTGGGTGAGCTCGAACGGCGGGAACTGCACGATCACCGCGCCGTTTGACGAAATGGCCGGCCCCTCTGGCAGGCCAAGCTGTTCGAAGACCGGACGCGTCGCGTGCCAACTGCGTCCCGTCGTTAGGACGACCGGAACCCCGGCCGCCGTGACTCGCCGGACTGCCCGGCGTACCTCGTTTGGCAACACTCCCGCGTGGTCGACGAGCGTCCCGTCGATATCGAGTGCCACCACTTGCGGCCTCCAAGCCGCGCTGTTGTGACTATTCATCTTCAAACCAGGCTAGCTCACCATTCCGAACACCCGGTGAACGCCGGGCGTCCGCCTCACGTCGGCCCCCAAGCCCGTCCCGCTGATTGCCGCCAGCGATCCGGACAGTTGCCGGCGAACATTCCCCGGCGGATGTCACTTTCGCCGGCGTGTTCGCGCCGCCAAGACCGGCGGCAACGTCAGCGGGAAAGACCAGCGGCCAACTCAGGGGCGCAGGTACTCCGCGCCGCCCAGGAAGGGACGCAGGGCGGCCGGGACGTAGATCGAGCCGTCGGCCTGCTGGTGGTTCTCCAGCAGCATGATGATCATCCGGGTCATCGCGCAGAGCGTGCCGTTGAGCGTGGCGACCGAGCGGACGCCGTCCGCGTCGCGCATGCGGATGTTCAGCCGGCGGGCCTGGAACTCGGTGCAGTTCGAGGTGGACGTGATCTCGCGGTACTTGCCCTGGGTGGGCAGCCAGCCGTAGCAGTCGTACTTGCGGGCGGCGCTCAGGCCGAGGTCACCGGAGGCCACCTCCAGCACCTGGAACGGAATCTCCAGCGCAGTGATGAAATCCTTCTCGAAGCCGAGCAGCTTTTGGTGTTCGGCCTGGGCCTCGGCCGGGTCGCAGTAGACGAACATCTCGACCTTGTCGAACCAGTGCACCCGGAAGATGCCACGGGTGTCCTTGCCGTACGAACCGGCCTCGCGGCGGAAGCACGGGCTGTACCCCACGTAGTGCCGCGGCAGCGTGGCCGCGTCCAGGATCTCCTCGGAGTGGTAGGCGGCCAGGGCCACCTCGGAGGTGCCGACCAGGTATAGGTCGTCGGCGGGCAGGTGGTACACGTCCTGCGCGGCCTGGCCGAGGAAGCCGGTGCCCTCCATCGCGGACGGTTTGACCAGCGCCGGCGGCAGGATCGGGGTGAAGCCCCACCCCATCGCCTTGGTCAGCGCCAGGTTGATCAGCGCCAACTCCAGCCGAGCACCGACGCCGGTAAGGAAATAGAACCGCGACCCGGAGACCTTCGCGCCCCGCTCCATGTCGATTGCGCCGAGCATCTCGCCGAGTTCGAGGTGGTCACGCGGCTCGAAGCCCTCGGCGGCGAAGTCGCGCGGCGCACCGATGGTTTCCAGCACCACGAAGTCGTCCTCGCCACCGCGCGGGACGTCCTCGAACACCGGGTTGGGCAGCCGGGCCATAAGCTCGTCGAACTTCGCACCGGCTTCGTCGGACGCTGCCTGGGCAGCCTTCACCTCTGCCGCCAGCTCCCTGGTGCGCGCGAGAACCGCGGCCTTCTCTTCCCCCTGGGCGCGGGCCACCTGCTTGCCGAGCTCCTTCTGCTCGGCCCGCAGGTTTTCGAAGGCAGCGATCGCAGCGCGCCGGGACGAATCCGCGCTGACCAGTTCGTCGACGAGTTCGACCGACTCGCCGCGGGCCTCCTGGGCGCGGCGGAGCAGGTCAGGGTCGGTACGCAGCAGCTTCGGGTCGATCACGGGCCAAGAGCCTATCGGACACCCATCGGGCGACCTCGAACGGACTTGCGCGCAACTAGGCGTGGAAACCCTCGAACCGCCATCGCAAAGGCTGATCGAGTGCGAATCCGTTCAGCTCAGTCGTCCTCGGGGTGCACCAGGGTGGCGTACCACTCCCTGGCGGCGGCGAAGTCGGCGTCGGTGAAGCCGCTGGCCACCTGGGTGCGCTTCCCGTCCGCCCGCGGATACGAGCCGAGGAACACCACCTCAGCGCAGATCCGATGCAGTCCGAGCATCGCCTCAGCCAACCGCGGCTCGCGCATGTGGCCCTCGGCGTCAATGCTGAAGCAGTAGTTGCCCAGGCCGGTCTTGGTCGGACGCGACTCGATCCGGCTGAGGCTCACTCCGCGGTTCGAGAACTGGTCGAGGATCTCCAGCAGCGCGCCGGCCCGGTCGGTGTGCATGTACGCCACCAGCGTGGTCTTGTCGGCACCCGTCGGTTGGGTCGGCTCGGTCGGACGCGACACCAGCACGAACCTCGTCACCGCGGACGCATTGTCGGCGATCTCCGTGGCCACCGGCACCAGGCCGTACATCTCGCCGGCGATCTGGCCGCAGATCGCGGCGTCGTAGCGCGACTCCGGGTCGGCCACCTCCTGCGCGGACGCGGCGTTCGACCCACCCTCGGTGACCACTGCCTCGGGCAAGTTCGAAGCCATCCAGCCTCGGGTCTGCGCGGCCGAATGCGGGTGGGTGAGCACCCGCCGCACCTGGTCGGCCGTGGTGCCCGGGCGTGCGTACAGGTTGAATTGCACCGGCAGCAGCACTTCCTTGGTGATCACCAGCCGCCGCCCGGACGCGAGGATGTCGAGCGTGGCCGAAACCCCACCCTCCACGGAGTTCTCGATCGGCACCAGAGCCGCCTCGATCTCACCGGAGCGGACGGCGGCCACCGCTTGACCCACGGTCGCGTACGGCACAGCTTCGGCGTCCGAGATCGTCAGCAGAGCCTGATGCGTGAACGTCCCTGCGGGGCCAAAGTATCCGAGCACCCGCTCAGCCTAGTGGGGTGCGGCTTCGAGCCGGCCGCGTCCCGGGCGCGGCACCCAGGCGGGCACCGCAGGGAAGCGCTGCGCCGATGTCCACCACCAGTGGACGATCAGGATCAGCACCATCCACTGGGCACCGGTGCACAACCAGTCACGGAGGAACACCGACACCGCCTGCATAGTCGGGCTGAACTCCACCGAGCGGCCGGTTACATAGGCGATCGACAGCCACATGCCACGCCACATCATCAGCACGTCCAGCCTGGTGGCGGCCATCAACCCCAGCGGCACCCAGGTGATCAGGTCGTACCAACTCAGCGTGTAGGGGGACGTGACCAGCCAGGCGGTGGTGAGGATCGCGGCCGTCCGCACGGTGACGGTGAGCGGGTCGCGGCGCGGATCGAGCGTGTTGGCCACCCCGGGAACGAGCCGCCAGGGCAGTACCCGCGAGAGCATCCATGCGACCACCGCCATCAGCACCCAACCCAGCCAGCCGATCACGCCGCGCGCGGCCCAGTCGCCGATCACCCACCCCATCGCCCACTGCAGCCACGGCGCCCAGGAGCCGGCGGAGATGTAGCCGGTGTTGCGGCCAGCGGCCAGCAGCGCCCGCGGCACGATGAAGCCGTATGCGATCACCAACGGAATCGCGGCACCGAGCGCCAGTCCGACCAGCTTGCGCCAGTCCCGCCGGTACCCCCAGGCCATGGCGATGCCGTAGAACACCAGCGAAACCTTCACAGTCCCAGCAAGCCCGATGCCCAACCCGGCCACGAACGAGCTGCGCCGCATGAAGTACAGACTGACGATCGCGAACACCAGGGTGAACGCCTCGTTGTGCGCACCGGCCAGCACCGACCAGATCATCAGCGGGTTCAGCACGGTGAACAGCACGGCGCGGGTTTGCGTCCGATGGTCGTCGTGCGCCATCCGGACGGCGAGCGCGCCGATCAGCAGGAACGGGAGCAGCGCGAACATCTGCAGCCAGAAGACCGTGTTGTGCATGTTGCCGCCGCCGAGGTAGGCGGCCAGCCACTGGGACGCGGACGCGAGCGGCCCATAGACGCTCGGCGTGTCCTGCCATGGCCGCTCGGTGACGATCAACAGCGGATCGAACTCCTGCCGGAAGATTTCCGCGGGAGTGATGTCGTAGGGGTTCAGGCCGAGCACCTGGATGCGTCCGTAGGCGGCGTACATCAGCACGTCCGCCGAAGTCAGCGGTGGCACCAGACTGGTGGCGATGCTGAGGACCGAGCCGGTGAGGAACAGCCGGCGGTTGCTCGGACGCCAGCCGAGGTTCACCGCGCGCCAGCAAATCAGCAGGCCGAGCGCGCCGAGCGCGATCCCCGTCCACAGCGCAGGGACGGCCACCCATTCGCCCAGCGGCAGCCATTTCACCGGGAGGTACCAGGGCGGGAGGAAGTTGATGCGCTCGCCCAGCTTCAGCGTGACCGAGGACGGCCCGCAGAACGCGACCGCGATCGTGACCAGCGCACTGGCGATGATCAACCCGAGACCGAGCCGATGGTTGCCGCTCCAGGGTGCCGTGAATGCCGGACGCAGCCGCCCCCAGGCGGCCTGAACCGGATTCGGCATTCTCACCTCACGATCGGATGGACCATCTAGCAGGCTACCTGTACGGCACAGGGCAACCCACGTCCGACCGCGGCCGAGACCGGACCGTTACGAAGCGGACGGCAAGCTCACGCCTAGGGTGGCGGGATACCCGGCGCGGTTGATTGACGAAGACGGCGGGCCGCCTATTTCAGCAAGCGTGACAACCGCCGATCAGCCAAGGGTTTGCCGCCAGTCTGGCAGCCGGGGCAGTACTGCAGCGAACTGTCGGCGAAGGAGACCTCGGCAATCGTGGTGCCGCAGACACCGCAGGGCTGGCCGGTGCGGCCGTGCACCCGCAGGTTGAGCTTCTTGTCGCCCTTGAGATCCTTGGCCGCCAGTCCTGCGGAACGCTGGATCGCAGCCGATAGCTCGTCGCGGATCGCGGCGTAGAGGGCAGCCAGTTCGACCTCGTCCAAGCCGTTCGACGGCTTGAACGGACTCAACTTCGCAGCGTGCAGAATTTCATCGGAGTAAGCGTTGCCAATGCCAGCGATGATCCGCTGGTCACGGAGCACGCCCTTCAGCTGCGCGCGTCCGGCCGTGGCCAGAATCCCGGCGAGCACCTCGGGGGTGAACTCCGCCGCCAGCGGGTCGGGCCCCAGACTGGCGATGCCGGGCACCTCGTCCAGGTTGTTCACCAGGTAGAGCGCCAGCCGCTTCTGCGTGCCCGCCTCGGTGAGCCGGAACCCGGAGCCGTCGTCGAAGATCATTCGCGCCGCCAGCGGCCCGCGTCCCGGGCGTGCGGGTGCGTCCGGCATCGCGTCCGACCAGGTCAACCAGCCGGCCCTGGCCAGGTGGAATGCCAGCCACAGCCCGCCGATCGAGAGGCAGACGAACTTTCCGCGGCGCTCGACCGCGTCCACTTCGAGCCCGGCGAGCGCCGACAACGGGATGGTGTAGGTCTTCAGGCTTGAGAAGGCGGCCAGTTCGACGCGTGCGACCGTCCTGCCAACGCAGGTGCGCTCAAGAAACCCGCGCAGAGCTTCCACTTCCGGCAGTTCAGGCATGGCGCTCCTCTCTGGCCGGCCAGTGCGGCTCGGGCACAGCCAGCGCTTCGTCGAGCAGGTTCAGGTACTCGTCGCGGTCGATTTCGATTATCCCCAGCGAGGCCAGGTGTTCGGTCTGCCACTGGACGTCGATGATCCGGTCCTCAGCATGCTCATCGGAGAGAAACTCCACCAGGCGGAGCAGTGCCACCTTGGACGCGTCCCGCCCGTGCTCGGGGTCGTGGAACATCGACTCGCCGGCGAACAGGCCACCAATGCAGACGCCGTAGAGGCCACCGACGAGGCGTCCGGACGAGTCCCAGACCTCAACCGAGTGCACCCGCCCGGCTTCGTGCAGCGTGGTGTACACGCGCCGGACGGCATCGTCGATCCAGCCGTGGGGACGCTTCGGATCGGCGCACCGCGCCAGCACCTCATCGAAGGCCTGATCGATCGTGGTGGTGTAGCGCTTGGCCGACTTGCGCAGCGATCGGGTGACCCGAAGGGCGTCCAGGGGCATCACCCCGCGCCGCAGCGGCGACCACCAACCCATCTCGCTGGCGGAGTACTGGCCGATGGGCATCGGGAACACGCCGCAGCTGTACGCCTCCAGGGCGAGTGTTTCGTCGAACTCGTCCGAGAAGGCGATCAGATCCTGGTCGGGCCACTCCCGCGCCGGTCCGAACAGTCCTGAGCGCGCCATGGGCCGATTCTGCCAGCCGCCTCCGACAACCGGTGTCGTGATTTCGAAGCCATGACTGCCCGGGGTGCCCAGATTCGCGTCCGCAGCCCCTGAAGCTTCGAAATCACGACATGGGTGTTGAGGGACGGTTCAGGGACGCACCGGACGCAGCCACCACGGGAAGCCGCCTACGCTTGCAGGGTCGGCGTGAAAGGAACCCAATGACCAACGAAGGGATCGGCAAGCAGGTCGTGGCCCGCGCGCCAGCCGTGGTCGGTGGCATGCTGCGCAGCATCGTCGAGTTCGCAATCGACGGGAACAGCAGCTTCCCCGGGGCGAAAGCGACCGCAGCCAAAGCGCTGCAGACCAAGGGGGAGCGCGAAGCCGCGATCGACTCGCTGGTCACCCAACACATCGGTCTGGCTTCGGCGCAGGGATTCCTGACCAGCGTCGGCGGCCTGCTAACCCTGCCGGTCGGACTGCCGGCCAACATCGCCGGCATGGGCGTGCTAAGCGTCCGGATGATCGCTTCGATCGCGCACCTTCGCGGCTATGACGTGGACGATCGCCGGGTTCGCGCCGCCCTCACCTTGGCCATGCTGGGCGACGACGAGGTGCGCCGGATGGTGGCGGACGGAAGGCTGCCCGCCACCCCGCTGGCCATCGCCACCGCACCGATGTTCGACCCGTCGCTCGACCAGGCGATCAACGAACGCGTGATGGGTTCACTGGCCGGACGTCTGGGCGGCAAGCACCTCGCCGTCGTGGTGGTGCGGCGGATTCCACTGGTCGGAGGTGGCGTCGGCGCCGCTGTGGACGGCTGGCTCACCTTCGGCTTGGCCGCCTACGCCAAGCGCGAGTTCGTGGCCAGGCACCAGGCCTCGATTCCGCGGCAGTAGCCAACACTCCTCCAACGTCATCCTGCTGTTCCAACGTCATCCTGCTGTTCCAACGTCATCCCGCCGTTACAACGTCATCCCGGCGAAGGCCGGGATCCCCTCGGCGGAAGCGCTCGCGACACAAAGGAACCGTCCCCGGCTGGCAATTGACCTTGTCAGCGAAGGGTTGTGACGCGGAAAGAAACCGTCCCCCGAGCTTCCCCCTAGCTTTTGGCTAGGCGTAGGCGCGGGCCACTCGCTGGGTGATCAGGCAGGTGACCTCGTAGGGGATCGTGCCCATGAGCTCGGCGATCTCCGCGGTAGTGATCTCTTCGTCACCGGAGCGTCCGATCAGCACCACCTCATCGCCCACCGCGACGTCGGTCTCGGGGCCGAGATCGAGCATGGTCTGGTCCATGCACACCCGGCCGGCGATCGGGTAGCTGCGGCCACCGATCAGCATGCGGCCGCGATTCGACAGCAGGCGCGAGTAGCCGTCGCCGTAGCCCACCGGCACGGTCGCGATCCAGGTGTCCCGCTCGGCCGTCCAGGTGCGGCCATAGCTCACGGTCTCGCCAGCTCTGATCGGCTTCACGAAGGTCACTCGGCTCGTCCATTCAAGGCCAGGGAGCAGCGGGACCGTCCGCTCAGCCGCCGGGTCGGGATAGGCGCCGTAGGCCATGATTCCTGGCCTGACCAGGTCCAACCAGGTGTTCGGGTGCCCGAGCACCGCCCCCGAGTTGGCCAGGTGCTTCAGCGGGACGGGGCCGCGCGCCGTCTCCACCCGTGCAGCCACCTCGGCGAACAGCGCCGTCTGTGCCCTGGTGAACTCCACGCCGGACGGCACGTCCGAGACCGGGAGATGGGAGAACAGCCCACCCAAGCGGACGCCGGAGGTCGCGTCCACCATCTCGGCCAAGCGGACGGCGTCCAATGGTTCGGCGCCGATTCGGCGCATGCCCGTGTCGATCTTGAGGTGCAACTCGGCCACCACGCCTTGGCGGACGGCGGCGTCCGCAGCCTCGACGATGGATGCCGCGTCCACCACGCAGAGCGCCACACCGGCCGCC
>JAKOQD010000294.1 GCA_029778515.1 Actinomycetes bacterium | reverse complement strand
TCAGGTCGTCGATCCTGACCACGTCCTTGATGGGCCCGACGTAGCCCTTCATGTCGGAGCCGTCCTCGCCTGCGCGCTTGAACGAGAACACGACGTCGTCGGCGGTGAATGGCGTCCCGTCGTGGAACACGACACCGCGCCGCAGCTTGAAGCGCCACACGGTGGGCGCCGTCTGCTTCCATTCGGTGGCGAGCGCGGGCGTGAGGCCGAGCTTCTTGTCTCGCCCCACCAGGGCTTCGTAGAGGTTGCCCGTGAACGACAGCTGAAGCGACTCGTTCAGGGAATGCGGATCCATCGACAGGGCATCGCCCTGGTCCGCGATGCGCAGGACGCGGGCCTCGGCAGCGGACGGCAGGACGGCCGCCAGAAGGGTCGCCAGCAGGGTCGTCACCAGCGTCGTCAGCAGGACGTGCAGTCGATGGGTCATGGGAGTCTCCTCCGGAGGGTCAGTGGGCGGCTGCGCCCCGTTCGAGGCGCAGCCGCGGATCGACGGCGAAGTACAGCAGATCGACCGCCAGGTTGATGAGCACGAAGAGCAGGGCGATCAGGCACAGGTAGGCCGCCATCACCGGGACGTCGGCCCCCTGCACCGCCTGGATGAACAGCAGGCCCATGCCCGGCCACTGGAACACGGTCTCGGTGATGATCGCAAAGGCGATGATTGCGCCGAGCTGGAGTCCCGCGATCGTGATCACGGGCACCAGCGTGTTCTTGAGCGCGTGGCCGAAGTGCACGGTGCGGTCGGTCAGGCCGCGCGCCCGCGCGAACCGGATGTAGTCGGTGCGCAGCACCTCCAGCATCTCGGCGCGGACCAGGCGCATGATCAGGGTCGTCTGGAACAGGCACAGCGTGATCGCGGGCAGCACGAGGTGGCGCAGCCCGTCCAGGGTCAGGAATCCGGAGGTCCACCAGCCGATCGCAACCGTTTCGCCGCGCCCGTAGGAGGGCAGCCAGCCCAGCTGCACTGCGAACAGCATGATCAGCAGGATGCCGATCAGGAAGGTCGGCAGCGAAACGCCCAGCAGCGAGACGGTCAGGAACAGTCCGGAGAGCAGGCCCCGCCGGCGCAGCGCGGTGTACACGCCCATCGGGATGCCCACCGCGAGCGCGAGCACGGCGGCGGCGAACGACAGCTCGAGGGTGGCCGGCAGCCGCTCGCGCAGCAGCGTGGAGACCTTGCGCGACTGACGGTACGACAGCCCGAACTCTCCGCGGAGGGCGTTCGCGGCGAAGCGTGCGAACTGTGCGTGGAACGGCTGGTCCAGCCCGAGGTCGGTGCGCAGCTGCTGCCGCTCCGCGGGCGTCGCGTCCTGGCCGACCATGGCCAGCACGGGGTCCCCGACGTACTGGAACAGCGAGAACGCGATGAAGGCGACGACGGTCATCACGACCGCCGCCTGAACGAGCCTGCGAACGACGAAGGCCAGCACGCCGCTGCGCAATCAGGCCAGGAACCGCTCGGCCAGCCGCACCCAGTAGGACGCTCCGATCGGGATCAGGTCGTCGTTGAAGTCGTACGACGGGTTGTGCAGCTGGCACGGCCCGAGCCCATGCCCCGCGCTGCGGTGGTCTCCTTCGCCGTTGCCGACGACGATGTAGCAGCCGGGCTTGGCCTGCAGCATGTAGGCGAAGTCCTCGGAACCCATCGTCGGTTCGAACTCGAGCACGTTCTGCGGGCCCACCATCTCGCGGAGCACGCCGCGCACGAACTCCGTCTGCGCCGCGTCGTTGACCGTCGGGGGGTAGTTGCGGTGAAAGCGCATCGTGCCCGCCGCGCCGAACGCGGGCGGCAGCTGCTCGACCAGCTGGCGCATGCGGTCCTCGACCAGGTCGAGCGTGTCGACCGTGAACGTGCGCACGGTGCCGCAGATGGTGGCCGCGTCCGGAATGACGTTGAACGCCTCCCCGGCGTGGATCTTGGTCACCGAGATGACGGCGGTGTCGATCGGGCGCTTGTTGCGCGTGATGACCGACTGCAGCGCCTGCACCAGGTGCGTGGCGACGAGGACCGGATCGACCCCGAGGTGCGGCATCGCCGCATGGCCGCCCTTGCCGGTGATCGTGATGGTGAATTCGTTGCTGCCGGCCATCACCGGGCCGCTGCGCAGTGCGAAGCTGCCCGCCGGCAGCCCGGGCCAGTTGTGCATGCCGAAGACGGCGTCGCAGGGCGCCTTGACGAACAGCCCGTCGTCGATCATGCGCTGGGCGCCGGCGCCCCCTTCCTCGGCCGGCTGGAAGATCAGGTGCACCGTGCCGTCGAAATTGCGGTGCGTGGCCATGTACCGGGCCGCGGCGAGCAGCATGGCGGTGTGGCCGTCGTGTCCGCAGGCGTGCATGCGGCCGTTGTGCCGCGAGCGATGGGGGAACGCGTTGTGCTCCTGCATCGGCAGCGCGTCGATGTCGGCCCGCAGCCCGAGCGCGCGGGTCGACGTGCCGTTGCGGATCGTGCCGACGACGCCGGTGCCGCCCAGCCCCCGGATCACGGGAATGCCCCATTCCGTCAGCTTGTCGGCGATCAGGTCGGACGTGCGCCGCTCTTCGTAGCGCAGTTCGGGATGGGCGTGGAGATCCCGGCGGATGTCCCGGATCTCGTGCTGGAATTCGAGGATCTGGTCGACGAGCTTCATGGCCGTGGTCGGTGCGGTTGACGGGTCGGCCAGCTTAGCATCGGCGCCCTGCGCTTTGTCATGGGTGCCCTGCGCTTTGTGTTTGCCGGTCGATTGGGTAGCCTTCCGGGCACTGCGCGCCGGCTCCGTGGCGCGCCGCGAGGCTTGCATCCGTGCGTGGCACTTTACCGTCTGGCGTTCGTCCGTGGCCCGGCCGCCGCTTCCGGTGGGCACTGACGCTGCTCCTGATCGTGAGCGCGTTCGCGGCGGGCGGGTGCGCATGGGTCCGGGGCGATCTGGCCTACTACTGGCAGTCGGCCAGCGGGCATCTGTCGATGATGCAGCGCGCACGTCCCATCGACGAACTGGTCGACGACCCCTCGATCGAGCCTGCGCTGCGCGCACGGCTGCGTCGCGTCCTCGAGATCCGTGCCTTCGCCAGCAGCGATCTCGGCCTGCCGTCCAACGGCAGCTACCGGCGCTACGCGGACCTGGACCGCCCGTTCGTGGTGTGGAACGTGTTCGCGACGCCCGAGCTGTCGATGCAGCTGCGGCAGTGGTGCTTCCCGGTCGCCGGATGCGTGAGCTACCGGGGCTATTTCGATCGCGCCCAGGCCGAGGACGTGGCCCGCAGCCTGCGGGCGGAGGGCTTCGAGACCTACGTGGCCGGAATCCCCGCGTATTCCACGCTCGGCTGGTTCGACGATCCGGTGCTGAACACCTTCATCCGGTATCCGGAGGGTGAGCTGGCCCGTCTGATCTTCCACGAACTGGCGCACCAGGTGCTGTACGTGAAGGGGGATACGACCTTCAACGAGTCGTTCGCGACGGCGGTCGAGGAAGTGGGGGTCGAGCGCTGGCTCGCGGCGCGCGGCGATCCCGACGTCGTGAACGCCTATCG
>JAKOQD010000293.1 GCA_029778515.1 Actinomycetes bacterium | reverse complement strand
TGGCCGCACTGGGCACCGCTGGCCGTCGTGAAGGGTGAGCGGTCGCTGTTGTGCGTAGCGATCCCGGCGGCTGGAATGCCGGCCATGACGGTCAGCGTCTACTCCCCGCAGCCTGGCGTGTTCCGGGACCGCCGAAGCGTGGACACCCTCATGGGTTACGCGGATGCGGTGGCCCCGATGGTGCATGCAGCCTGCGGCAGCTTGGATCCGGGCCTTGACCCGGAATCCGAGATCGGCGTCGCACAGGGCATCCTTATGGCCCGTCACGACCTGTCCTTCGAGCAGGCACAGGCCGCGCTTGAACGCATCGCGAGCGCGGCCGGGATCGACATTCACCAGATCGCACGGGACGTTCAGAGCGACACACTGCCCGTGGGTGCCGCCACGCACATCCTGTTCGCCCGGCTGCGGCACTGACCCTGCTCGGATCTTCCGCGTCCATCGCAATCCGTTAGCCTTCCGGGCATCGGTGAGCACGCCGGACGCCAAAATCCCGCCCGCGGCGCTAACGGATGCCCGGAATGCTCACCGATCGGCCGTGCCAAGATCCGTGCTCAGCGCAAGGCGTTGGCCGGCGGCGGGAACACCTGCGGCGCGCTTCCCGGCCCCGTGCGGCCGCCGATGGTGACCCGGTCGATGCACACCGCCACGTCATCGGTCGTTGCAGCTGTCACATACGCCGCCGGCCCGCGCACCTCGAAGAACACGTTGTGCAGTCCCGCGCGCAGCGGCACCTCGTGGACATCCGGGCCGATGCGCATCCGGACTGTCGTGTCGGCAGCACTCAAATACGACACCTCGGCGACCCAGCTCCACGCGGGTGCGGCCCGTTGCAGCGGAATCGCCAGCGGATTCGGGCCAAGCCGGAATCCGCACTTGCCGGCCGTGTCCGCCGTGAAGCCCGTCACCCACTGCTGCTCCGCGTGACCGTCGAGTGCGAACCCGTACAGCCCGCCGGTCGAGTACTTCACGAACGGCCGGAACACCGGGTCGGGCGCGAACACCACTTCAGTACTGGCGAAGGGCTGCATCAGCAGGGGGTGCACGAGGTCGGTCATGGTCTGTTGGGGCAGGAACTGGGCATCGGCCGGAACCGCCATCATCGAGGCCTGCGCAGTGTGCACGTAGTCCTTGGTCTGGCTGTTCACCCAGCGCAGGCTCGGCTCAACGGCGCTGACCAGACAGGACGTCGCGAAGACCGCAGCCGCTACGGCTGCCAGGCCCTGCCGGCTCAGCCGGCGCAGCCGCGGCCGCGTTGTCACCTGCTCGCCGCGCACGGGGAAGAAGAGCAGGGGTATGAAC
>JAKOQD010000292.1 GCA_029778515.1 Actinomycetes bacterium | reverse complement strand
CAGAAACCCGAGTCCATCGAGATGATGGACAAGCTCGGCCAGCTCACCATGGACGACGCGATGAAGCGGCTCCTGCAGTCGCTGCGCACCGAACACGGCGCGTTCTCCGAGGTCTTCATCCACTCACCGGCCGGCAACGGCATCGGCCGGTTGATCGTCGACCCCTACAGCCTGCTGCTCTTCAGCAGCCGGGCCGAGGACTTCGGCGCCATCAATGCCAAACGGGCGACGGGCATGGACGTGTCACAGGCCATCGATGCCGTGCTGCGCGACAGGGCGGCCGCATGACCCGACGCGACGCGGCTCTGCTGATCGCCGTCAACAGCTTGCTCAGCCTGGCCATGGTGGGGGGCGTCTCGGCTTGGTTACTGCGCGCCCAGAAGCCCACCTTCGGGACGCTGGACGTCGCCGAGCTCTATCGACTCAAGGAGAGCCAGGTCGCCGCGATGCTCGTCAAGCGCGACACCAGCGACACCGAGCGCGCCATGGCGATCCAGCGCGTTGCGGCCTTCGGGGGCGAGGTCAGCAAGCTGATCGAGTCGCTGCCCGAAGAGTGCGGCTGCCTGGTGCTCACCCGCGGCGCGGTGCTGGGCTCCGGCGCCCAACTGATCGATCTGACGCCGGATGTGCGCCGGCGGCTCGGCTTGTAGGAGCGCTCGTGAACGACCATCCACCCGCCCCAACCTCCACACCAGCTGCCTCGGCACTCGCCCGCCACTTCCCGGCGATCGCCGCCTTCACGCCGCAAGCCCTCGTCCGGCGCTTCGACCGCGCGGCTTTTCGCGAGCGGCTGATCCGGCACTTCAAACGCTGGACCCTCGTCTACCTGTTGGCAGCGCTGGCCGCCGCGTGGTTCGATGCGCACTTCACGGTGGCACTCAACGTCACGGAGAGCCTGCCGGTCCGGCTCTTCCTGATCCACCGTGGTGAGCAGCCCGGCAGGGGCGACTACGTGGCTTTTCGTTGGCTCGGTGGCGGCCCCTACCCGGCCGGCGTCACGTTCATCAAAGAGATCGCCGGCATGTCCGGCGACGTGGTGACCCAGGTGGAGCGTGACTACTTCGTCAATGGCCACGCCGTGGGCCGAGCCAAGCCTCTCAGCCGACAAGGACTGACGCTCGAACCCGGGCCCACCGGCACGCTGCCGGATGGCGCCTATTACGTGCGTTCCCCGCACCCGGACAGCCTGGATTCCAGGTACGGGCTCACCGGCTGGGTGTCGCAGGCCCAGATCATCGGTCGCGCCCATGCGCTGTTCTGAGCCCAGGTTCCGCCCGCCAGCCATGGTGATCACGGCCATCGCAGCGGTCGCGGTGCTCGCCAGCCACTGCGCGCACGCCCGGGACCTCGGTGTGATCGGTCCGGTCTACGCCATTGCGGAGCCCAGCCTGCTCGAGGTGATCCAGACCAAGCTGCGCCAGATGCAAGCCAACGGCGACTTGTCCCGCCTGCAGCGCGAGAGTCAGGCGCGCATCCAGCGCGAGGTCGAGCAGCCAGCGCCGGTGCCCGGCATCACCAAGACCACCCGTGCGCGGAGCTTTCACTTCGACCCGAGCATCGAGGTGCCTTACCCCATCACCGACGCCGAGGGCCGGGTCATCGTGGCGCCCGGCACGCGGGTCAATCCGCTCGACACCGTGTCGCTGTCGCGTCCCCTGCTGTTCATCGATGCCCGCGACACCACCCAACTCGACCAGGCGCAGCGCCTGCTCGGCGAACGCAAGGGCCAAGTGAAGCTGATCCTGACCGGCGGCTCCTACCTCGACCTGATGCGGCGCTGGAAGCTGGCTGTGTTCTACGACCAACAAGGTCACCTCACCACCCAGCTCGGGATCCGCCACGTGCCCGCGCTCGTCACGCAGGACGGCAAGAGGCTGCGCATCGATGAACTGCTGTAGCTCCGCACTGACCCGTCTGCGCCGCCGGATCGTCGCCACCTTGGCGGTGCTGGCCAGCCTGGCCGGCCTGGCCACGCCTGTTGCCGCCGGGCCGACGTGCCACGGCCAGTTCATGAACCCGATCACCGACATCTGCTGGAGCTGCATGTTTCCGTTGACCCTCGGTTCGGCCACCCTCGTCTCGGACGGCCAACCCGACATCTCCAACCCGTCCTCACCGGTGTGCTTCTGCAGCAACCCACCGCGCATCGGCGTGGCGATCGGCTTCTGGGAGCCGGTGCGCCTGGTCGACGTCACGCGCACACCCTTCTGCATGGTCGGCCTCGGCGGCCTGGCCATTGATCCCGGCATCGAGGTG
>JAKOQD010000291.1 GCA_029778515.1 Actinomycetes bacterium | reverse complement strand
GTGCCGAGTCCGGGCCGCTGCCGAAGTGGAATCCACAGCAGCAGCACCAACGCGCCCACCGCGATGGTCACCTGCCCGAAACTGAGCGGCACATGGTTGGCCAGGCCCTGGTGGAAGACGTCCCATGGGTCGACGCCCAGCCCGCTGCGCACCAACATCGCCATCGAGACGCCGTACAGCACCAGACCGACCAGCAGTTGGCTGAGCCGGCGGCCGAACCGACCAGGACGTGCGCGCATAGGCTCAACCTTCGCGTAGTCACTGCTGCTCAACCAACCGGACGCCCACCCACTGGGCCATGCTCCGACAGGCTCAGCCACGTTCACCGGCCCTGACTGTGGCTCAGCGCACCGCGGACGGTGGACGGATCCACAGCCTGCGCCCAAGAAGGCGCGGCGCGCTCAGGATTGGAGCGGGAGCTCCCAGACGGTGACCGGGCGGGCCGGGTCGAGCTCATCGCTGACCGAGCCTGGACGGAAGCCGAGCGCTCGGTGAATCCGAATGGCGGCGACCCGCCCGGCATCCAGTTCGTTGCGGGCCACGTCCGCGACGCCGGCCGCTTCGATCCGCCGGACGAGTTCGGCGAAAGTGGCGTACCCGAGCCCGCGTCCGCGGTGGTCCGGGTGCACGGACGCGCCGAGGTGGGCCACCCGCCGTCCGTCCGCCGCCGGTTCCACCCGGTAGTGGGCGTGCCCGACCAGCTGCCCCGAGCTGTCCTGAACGAACCAGTAGTCCCGCTCGCCGCGGCCGATCCAGTAGTCGTACCAGCCGTCCCAGGCATCGGGCGGGAAGTCGACGCAGCCGGTGTCGGGGTGGTAGCCGGGAAAGTCCACGGCCCACCCAGCGTTGTAGGCCATGAACCCGGGATCCGCCAGCCACTGCTCGCGGATGGCCAGCTCGTCTCGGCGCGGGGTGCGGAAAGCGACCTCGACCCGCTGCCCACCAACCATCAGGGGGCCGGCTCGGCCGGCCAGCGCTCGGCAGCCGCGTGCATGGACGCGGGCAGTGGCACCGGACGACCGTGCTCGTCACCGGCGACCAGCACCGTGAGCGTCCGGGCGAGCACCCCGACTGCGCGCGGGTCCTCGACCTGCGCAGCGATCGTCACCGACGTCCGCCCGACTCGACAGACCCCCGTGCGTACCAGGTACGGTTCGCCACGATGCGCGATCTGGCCGAGGTAGCTCACATCCTGCCGGGCGACCATCCAGAGCAGCCCCTGTTCGGCCGCGGCCTGCATCCGTGAAGCGCCGTCATCGTCCGGATTCATCCGGATGCGGCCCTCGGCGACGAAGTCGAAGACCCGCACGTTGTTGACGTGGCCGTACGGGTCGAGGTCCGACCAGCGCACCGCCAGCTCGTAGGTGTGGGCCCGCTCGCCCACCCGCCAGCTACCCAGCGTCGGCAGCGGCGTCAGCGGTTCGGCCTGGCCCAGAAACCAGTCGCGTTCGGCGCTGGTCATCCGCCGCGGCCGGCCGGCCGCGTAGTCGAACAGGCAGAGCACCGAGTTGGCTCGGGCCACCTCGCGTCCGTCCTGCTGCACTGAGTAGCCCAGGCTGAACCTGGACGCCCCGACCTTGCCGACCCGCAGCACCACCTCTACCGGCGCCAGGCTGAACAGCACCGGCCCGAGGTACTCCACCTGATGGGAGACCACCATGGTGGCCGAGCCCAGCAGGTGTGCATTCGGGCCGGCCAGCAGCCACTCGACCCGCGCCTCCTGCAGGTAGTCGGCGATCACTGCGTTATTGACGTGGCCCTGCGCGTCAAGGTCCACCCAACGCAGCGGGACGCGGCTGCGGAACGAACTCACCCCTCGTCGACCGCGTCATCTTCATAGAGGGACGCGACCACGTCCGCATACTGCTCGGCGACGACCTTCCGGCGGATCTTCATGTTCGGGGTGACGCCGCCGTCGTCGACGCTCAGCTCGGCCGGCAGGATGGCGAACCGCTTCACGGTCTCCCAGCGCTCCAGCTTGGCGTTGGCCGAGTGGATGAACCGCTCGATAGTGCGCCGCAACTCGTCGGACTTGGTCAGTTCCTCGTAAGACAGATCGGCGAGTCCCTTGCGGGCAGCCCACTTGGCCAGGTTGTCGCGATCCATCGTGATCAGCGCGGAAATGTACTTGCGGCCGTCCCCTACCGCCACCACCTGCGACACGTACGGAATGGTGGCCGCGATCACCCCCTCGACCTTCGCCGGCGCGACGTACTTGCCGCCCGAGGTCTTCATCAAATCCTTCTTGCGGTCGGTGATGGACAGGTAGCCGTCCGCGTCCAGCTTGCCGATGTCGCCGGTGTGGAACCAGCCGTCGACCAGCACCTCGGCGGTGCGCTCCGGGTCGTTGTGGTAGCCGCGCATGACCGCTGGGCCCTTGATCAGCACCTCGCCGTCGTCCGCGATCCGGATCTGGGTGCCGGGCAGCGCCGGACCGACCGTCCCGAACCGCGGCGGCAGCGGCAGGTTCACGCAGCTGACCGCACCGGTCTCGGTGAGCCCGTAGCCCTCGGCGACCACCAGGCCGGCGGAGTAGAACCACGCCTGCACCTGCGCGTTCAGCTTGGCCGAACCGGAGATGAAGAAGTCGATGTTGCCACCAACGCGATCCTTCAGCTTGCTGAAGACGAGGTGGTCGGCGACGGTATAAGCCAATCGCATGGCCGGTGGTAGCGGCTTGTCGGCCAGGCGGTACTCGCGGGACGCGCGGCCGACCGCGAACGCCCAGCGTGCGATCTTGCCCTTGATGCCGCCGCGCGGCGAGGCCAGCATCACCGCGGCACGGACCTTTTCGAAGATGCGCGGCGCACCGCACATGAAGGTTGGCCTCACCTCGCCGAGGCCGCTGACGATGTGGTCGACCCGGCCGTCCACCGCGCTGCTGAAGCCGATCGCGAGCTGGATCGTGAGCAGATCCTTGCCGAAGACGTGGGACAGCGGCAGCCACAGGTACTGGACGGCGGTGTCGGCGATGATCTCCATCGCGTCCAGCACGAACGCCTGGTAAACCCAGCAACGATGGCTGAGCTCGACACCCTTCGGCATGCCGGTGGTGCCCGAGGTGTAGATCAAGGTGGCCAGCCCGTCGTGGGTGGCGGACTCGATTGCCCGGTCGACCACACCGGGATCGGACGCGAGCAACTGGCGGCCACGCTCGGCAAGCTGGCTCCAGCCGAGCGTGCGCTCACCGTCCCCTTCGCCGTCCATCAGGATGATGTGCCGCAGTTGGGCGGCAGCATCGCCGGCGGACTCGAGCTTCGCCACCTGCTCGGCGTTCTCGGCGACCAGGATCACCGATCCGGAGTCGGTGACGATGTGTGCGAAATCGGCGCCCTGGGTATTCGGGTAGACGGTCGTGGTTGCGCCGCCGGCGGCGTTGATCGCGAAGTCGGCGAGGATCCACTCGATCCTGGTGTTGGCGACGATCGCGACCCGCTCCTCGAGCTGGAGCCCTAGGGAGAGCAGCCCGGCGGCGAGGTCGAAGACCTGCCGTCCGGTCTCGGCCCAGTCGATAGAGACCCAGTTGTCCTTCGCGTCCGGGTAGCGGAAGGCCTCCTTGCCGGGCGTCTTGGCAACACGCCAGCGGAACATCGCGCCAACCGTGGGTGGCGCCGCGCTGACTATGGCATCGACGTCGATCATCTTTGCTCCCTCACATCCACCGTTGGATCGTCTGTGCAGTCTAGGGTGGCCTGCGCCTTGCTGGAAGGACCTCGCCGCGCCACAGTCCCCGTCCCACCCGCCGCAAGCAGCCTCCACGCTCTCCCGCGATTCGCGCCAGCGAAACTGACGTTTGCCGGGGAATGTTCCCCGGCAAGTGTCAGTTTCGCTGGCGGGAAGCTGGACGGGGCCGCCGCTGACTCGAAGCACCTGAGCGGATTGTTGAATCGTAAACTTCATTGATAGAGTGGCGCCCATGACCACGCAACTCCAACCTCGATGGCTGAGCACCGAGCAGCAGCAGATCTGGCGCACCTACCTGAACGGTGTGGCTGCGATCAGCGAGACGCTGGAGGCGGAGTTGCGTCCATTCGGCCTGGATCTGGGCGAGTACGAGATCCTCGTGCACCTGTCGGAGTCTCCGGACCACGCGTTGCGCATGTCCGACCTGGCCGAGCGGGTGCGGCAATCGCGCTCCCGGCTCACCCACACCATCTCGCGTATGGAGGCCAAGGGCATCGTCAGCCGCACCGCGTGTCCGTCCGATCGGCGCGGGGTGATTTCGGTACTCACTGACGCGGGCCATCAGCTGCTGGTGGCGGCGGCTCCGCACCATGTCGAGTCCGTTCGGCGCGCGCTGGTAGACCCCGTCGACCCGGCCGACTTCGCAGCACTGGGGCGGGCCATGCAGGCCGTCCTGGACGTGACAGACTGACCGGGTGCCGGACGCCGCAGGGTTCACCGAACAGGTCTCTGCGCTGGCCGGCGCCGGCTGGCCCGTCGACTCGCGGACGCTGACCCGGGCGCTCTATTCATCTGACGCATCGCTCTATCGGGTGCCGCCCGCCGCAGTGTCCCGCCCGGCCAGCGTGCCGGAACTCGTCGAAGTAGTGGACGCGGCCCGCGCGGCGGGGCTACCTGTAACCACCCGTGGCGCCGGCACCTCGATCGCCGGCAACGCCGTCGGCACAGGCCTGATCCTCGACAGCACCCGGCTGTCCCGGATCGCCCACCTGGATCCGATCACCAAGGCGGCCATCGTGGAGCCGGGCGTGATCCCGGCACGCCTGACCGCAGCGGCGGCCCGGCACGGCCTGCGTTTCGGCCCCGACCCGTCCACCTCGGATCGCTGCACCATCGGCGGGATGATCGGCAACAACGCGTGCGGCCCGCGCGCGCTCGGGTACGGCCGCACGGCCGACAATGTGCTGGGGCTGGACGTCATCACCGGCACCGGCGAGCGGCTCAGCCTCGCGTCCGGCACGGTTGCGCACGCCAACTCCCCCGCGCTCTCCGCCCTGCATGAACTCGTGCAGGCCAACCTCGGGATCATCCGCACCCAGTTCGGCCGCTTTCCCCGGCAGGTGTCCGGTTACAGCCTGGAGCACCTGCTGCCCGAGAACGGGTTCGATGTCGGGCGATTCCTCGTCGGCTCAGAGGGCACCCTCGCGGTGGTCACCGGCGCCCGGCTGCGCCTCGTCGAAGACCTCCCCCACCGGGTCCTGGTGGTCCTCGGCTACCCCGACATGGCGCTCGCCGCCGACGCCACACCCGTCGTGCTGGAGTTCCGGCCCACCGCGGTGGAGGGCTTCGACCGGCGCATCCTCGACGTGGTCGGACGCCTGCGCGGGTCGTCGGCGGTGCCCACCCTTGCCGCCGGTGACGGCTGGCTCTTCGTCGAACTCACCGACGCCGACGCCGATCGGCTTGCCGAGCGGGCCGGCAAGCTCGTGGCCGCAGCCGGTGCGCTGGCCGCCCAGCTGATTTTCGACCCGGACGAAGCAGCCAGGCTGTGGCGTATCCGGGCCGACGGTGCCGGGTTGGCCAGCGTGGGGTTGGCCCGTCCGGCCCATTCCGGCTGGGAGGACGCCGCCGTGCCACCGGCCGTGCTCGGCGCCTACCTGCGCGACTTCGACCGGCTACTGGCCGCACACGACCTTCACGGCCTGCCGTACGGGCACTTCGGCGAGGGCTGTGTGCACGTACGGATCGACTTCAACCTCGCCGGCGCCACCGGTGTGACGGGCTACCGCGCTTTTGTGGAAGAAGCCGCCGAACTGGCCGCTGGCTACGGTGGATCGTGTTCCGGCGAGCATGGGGACGGCCGCGCGCGCTCGGAACTGCTGCCGAAGATGTACTCCACTGAGGCGCTGGCGCTGTTCGCAGCGGTGAAGCAGATCTTCGACCCGGACAACCTGCTCAACCCCGGCGTCCTGGTGGATCCCCGCCCAATGGACGCCGACCTGCGCCTACCCGCCGCGGCGGGCTCGCGACTGTCCGGGCTCGACCGGACGTTCGTCGCCGACGTCCATCGCTGCACCGGGGTGGGCAAGTGCCTAGCGGACACCGGCGGCGTGATGTGCCCGTCCTACCAGGCGACCGGACGCGAGCAGGACTCGACCCGAGGCAGGGCGCATGCGCTGCAGGAGATGGTCAACGGGACCCTGGTGACCGGCGGCTGGCGCGCGCCGGAGGTTCACGAGGCCCTGGAACTGTGCCTGTCCTGCAAGGCCTGTGCCACCGAGTGCCCCACCGGCACTGACGTAGCCGCGTACAAGTCGCGGGTGTTGGCCGAGGCTTATCGGCACCGCCTGCGTCCGCGCAGCCACTACGCGTTGGGACGGCTGCCACGCTGGGGCCGGCTGGTCACGGCGGTGCCGGGTCTGGCGGCGGTCGTCAACGCCGCTCTCGCCGCACCGGTGCTTGGAACGGCTGCGAAGTGGCTGGCCGGAGTGGATTCGCGGCGGCTGCTGCCGAAGTTCGCCGACCGGCGCGCGCGTTCGCGTCCAGACCCATTGGTGAGCGGACGGCGCGCAGTGGTCTGGGTGGACTCCTTCACCGACACCCTGGACGCGACGCGCCTCGACGCCATGCTGGCCGTGCTGGTGGGTGCCGGGTTCGCGCCGACGATCCTGCGGCGGACGGCGTGCTGCGGACTGCCTTGGATCACCACCGGCCAGCGCGACGAGGCGGCACGGCTGTTGAGCCATGCGGTGGAGTTGCTGCATCCGATCGTGGCCGCTGGCACGCCGATCGTGGGCCTCGACCCGTCCTGCGTCGCGGTCTGGCGGTCCGACGCGGCCGATCTCGTGGTCGACGTTCGGCTGGCCGAAGTGGCCGCGGGCATCCACACGCTCGCCGAACTGCTCACCACCCTCCCGGAATGGTCACCGCCCGATCTCCACGGCACGGTGGTCGTTGCCCAGCCGCACTGCCACCACTCGTCCGTCCTCGGCTGGGATGCTGACGCCGCGCTGCTCGCGCGCACTGGAGCACAGGTTGTCACGGTCTCGGGCTGCTGCGGGCTCGCCGGCAACTTCGGGGTGGAGATCGGGCACTACGAGACGTCCGCCGCCGTCGCGCAGAACCACCTGCTGCCCGCGGTGGCCGCCGCCGGGCCGGACGCGGTGCTGCTGGCCGACGGCTTCTCCTGCCGGCTTCAACTCGCCGACCTGGCCGGCCGTCGCGCGCTCACCCTCGCTGAACTACTCACCCTGCCGGCAGCCCACCGGTAACCCAAAGCCTCCGGACGCTGGCATACTGGACGCCGCTCCACACCCAGCTCTGCAAGGATTGATCGCCATGCCCGAATTCGTGTTCACGATGCATAACGTCCGCAAGAAGCTGGGCGAGAAGCTGGTGCTCGACAACGTCACGCTGTCGTTCTTCGAGGGCGCCAAGATCGGCGTGGTCGGCCCGAACGGTGCCGGCAAGTCGACGATGCTCAAGCTGATGGCCGGCCTGATCCACGCCGACAACGGCGATGCGATGCTCGGCAAGGGCAAGACCGTCGGCATCCTGCAGCAGGAGCCGCCGCTCACCGAAGGCAAGACCGTGCTGGAGAACATCCACGAAGGGGTCGCCGAGACCAAGGGCATGCTGGACCGGTTCAACGAGATCTCGCTGGCCATGGCCGAGCCGGACGCCGACTTCGACGCACTACTCGCCGAGATGGGCGAACTCCAGACCGAACTCGACCACCGCAACGCGTGGGATCTGGACTCCCAGCTTGATCAGGCAATGGACGCCCTGCAGTGCCCGCCGCCGGACGCGATCGTCGACGTGTTGTCGGGTGGCGAGCGGCGCCGCGTGGCGCTCTGCAAGCTGCTGCTGCAGCAGCCCGACCTGCTGCTGCTCGACGAGCCGACCAACCACCTGGACGCCGAGAGCGTCAACTGGCTGGAGGGGCACCTGAAGACCTACCCGGGCGCGGTGCTTGCGGTCACCCACGACCGGTACTTCCTGGACAACGTGGCCGAGTGGATCTGCGAGATCGACCGCGGCCAGCTGCACCCCTACGAGGGCAACTACTCCACCTACCTGGAGACCAAGAAGGCCCGCCTGCAGATCGAGGGCAAGAAGGACGCCAAGCGCGCCAAGATCCTTGAGCGCGAACTGGAATGGGTGCGCTCGAACCCCAAGGCCCGCCAGGCGAAGAGCCGTGCCCGCCTGGCTCGCTACGAGGAGCTCGCCGCCGAGGCCGACCGCAACCGCGCCGTCGACCTGGCCGAGATCAACATCCCGCCGGGCCCGCGACTGGGATCCGACGTGCTCGAGGCGAAGAAGCTCACCAAGGGCTTCGGCGACCGGGTGTTGATCGAGGACCTCAGCTTCACCCTGCCGCGTGCCGGCATCGTCGGCATCATCGGCCCCAACGGCGTGGGCAAGACCACCCTCTTCAAGATGCTCATCGGCGAAGAGCAGCCCGACAGCGGCGAACTCAAGGTGGGCAGCACCGTCAAGTTCTCCTACGTCGACCAGGGTCGCTCCGGCATCGACGCGGGCAAGAACGTCTGGGAGGTCGTCTCTGACGGGCTCGACCACATCAAGGTCGCGAGCTTCGAGATGCCGTCGCGAGCCTACGTCGCGTCCTTCGGGTTCAAGGGTCCCGACCAGCAGAAGCTGGCTGGGGTGCTCTCCGGCGGTGAGCGCAACCGACTGAACCTCGCACTCACCCTGAAGATGGGCGGCAACGTGCTGCTGCTGGACGAGCCCACCAACGACCTCGACGTCGAAACCCTGCAGTCACTCGAAGACGCGCTGCTGGAGTTTCCCGGCTGCGCCGTGGTGATCTCCCACGACCGCTGGTTCCTCGACCGCGTGGCGACCCACATCCTCGCGTGGGAGGGCACCGACGAGGACGACGCGGTGTGGTTCTGGTACGAGGGCAACTTCGCCGACTACGAGGAGAACAAGGTCGCCCGACTCGGAGTCGAAGCTGCCCGTCCGCACCGCACCGCGCACCGCAAGCTCACCCGCGGCTGAACTCGTCAGGGGATCCGCGAAACGGTCTCCGGCGGCAGTTCAATCGACCGGTCTGCTGGGCCGCGCGCCCGGCACTTCGAGATCAGCTCTACGCCGGAATGGTGTTTGGCCGCGGGCGTGGTGCGGTCAGCCGCGCCACAGCCGGGACAACCAAGGCTCGGGAATGGTCTTCCGGCACGTCTCGGGCTTCGTCCACAACCGCTCCGCCGCGAACCAGTAGCTCAATCACGTGACCGACGATCGCGGCCAGGTCGAAGGACGGGTCCATCAGCCACTGGTTCTGCAGTCCGTCGGAGACAGCCATGATGACCCGAGTGGCGAGCAGCGGCTCGAGGCCTGAGGCGAAGCTCGGGTCAGCCTCCCGTTCGAGCCGTAACGATTCCGCGACCCAGCGGTGGAAGTCCCTGTTTCTGGACGCCAAGTAGGTTCGCGCCGGCCCCTCACCTGCCGCCGCGATCGCGGAAAGCTGCACATACAGCTGGGTCAGCCCGGGTTCCTTGGTGTTGCCCGCAAGGTTCGCCAGGAACCGTTCGGCAGTCTCGGCCCCCTGCGGAGGCCCGACCCGGGCCCACGCGAGCTGATCGCTGCGCCGAAGCACCTCGACGAACAGGTCTTCCTTGGAGTCGAAGTAGTGCAGCACTCCGGCCTGGGTGAGACCAACCGCATCGGACAGTTCGCGCAGGGACGCGTGGCCGTAGCCCTCCCGTGCGATGACCTCCAGGGCGGAAGTCAGGATCTCTTCGCGCTTGGCGATTCCCTTTGCGTAAGAACCCTTCCGTCCCATGCGAACGATCCTAGGGCCGAACCGATCGAACTGACTTGACCGGGAGCATGTTGAGATCCAGATTGGTTGATCGAGCGCAATCGACGGTGAGAATCGGTACGAGTCTCAGGCCACGGCGGCTACACCATCCGCTTGCGAGTCGGCCTCAGCCGACCAGACCTCCTCCTGGAGTTCGGTGGCCATCACCATTTCACCGAGGTTCACCTGAACCTCTTCGACCGGCGGTCGGACGTTCTTGGTGAACTCCGTGACTCCCCGGTTGAGGTCGTGCCCGACCGCGAGGGCCTCAAGCACCAGCCGCTCCCGCGAGACCCCCTGGTCGTCCTTCCAGCGGCTAGTGCGCAGCTTGCCCACCACGACTGCGGGATCGCCCTTGGCGATACTGTCGCGAACGTTCTCCGCCAGCGCACGGCTGCACGTGACGCCGATCCAGGTCGTCTCACCATCAGACCATTCGCCGCCGCGCCGCAGTCGCGGCGTGCAGGCCAGCCGGAAGCTGGCGAAGACCAGGTCTTCCCGCACCTGCCGGTACTCCACCTCACTGCCGACATAGCCGGTCATCCAGATCACTGCATCCATGTTCTTCCTTCCTCTCTGCCTTCACTATCGGCAGGAGGCCGGTTTCGGCGTCAGCGAGTTTGGTCGACTGTGGATGAATCTGGGCCTGTGGATAACTGGGCAGAAGAGTCGACGGGCTCAGCCCATTGCGGTGCGCAGCGCTTTGCGCGCAGTCGCGTAGCGGGCCAACTCGGACTCGACCGGGACCAGCACCTCGCTGGCCACCACGTCCGCCACCGCCTCGTCCAGACTGCGTTGAGCCGTCCGGGCGTGGCTGTTGGCGCCCATCTCGACGAACGCCCGCCCCAATACGGCCAACAGGATGCCGCCGAGCACTCCCCCGACCAGCAGCCAGGTGCCCGCAGGAATCGAGTACCACAGCACCGTCGGCAACGGCGGTAGTCCCATACTGGCCAGCACTGGACCGGAGAACAGCCACGCTGCTCCCGCGACCACCGCAGCGATGAGCAGCCACTGCAGCACCCCGAACAGGGCCCACCACCAGGTGCCCCTGCGCACCGTCAGGTCGGCGCCGGCGATGGCCCGATCCAGGTCGTCCAGCAGCTTTTCCTCGTTGCCCTGTACGGCCCCCTTGACCGCGAGCATCCAGCCACGCGGGAGCCCGTCCGATGCCACATCGACCAGCTCGCGCAACGCCTGGTCGACCCGCGCGCGCTGCACCGAAGTAGCCTTCGGCAGGGAAGTCCGATTCACCTCCGTGGGACTGTGCTCGCCCTTCGGCAGGTCGAGCCGCAACTTCCGCAGCGGATCCGGCTTCAGCCGGGCAATCCAGGTGACGAAGGGCCAGCCGGTGGCCGCCGCCCCACGCTTGCGCCAGGCCCGACGCACCCCGTCCACCACCACCGGGACGCCGGCGGCGTCACCCAGCACGCTCACCAGTTGCCGACGCACCCGGTTGTTGATGTCCGGCTCAGCGGACGCGCCGAGTTCCGCGGCCAGCTCGCCGGCCGTGACGCTCACATCGGCAGCCAGCCGCTTGGTCATGGCCTGCTTGTTGGCGACCGTTCGGGCCAAAGCCGACCGCAACTCCGCGACGCCGGTGCCCCGCAGCGCCGAGGTTGCCATGATCGGCGTGGCCCGAAGGCCCTCGCTGTCCAGCAGCCGTCGCAGGTCGCTCAGGCAACGGTCGAGTTCAGCCGGCGGCAGCCGGTCGGCCTGGTTGAGCACCACCATCATCACGTCCGCGTACGGCGCGAGCCGTTTGAGATAGCCGTCGTGCAGGGCCGCGTCCGCGTACTTCTGGGGGTCGACCACCCAGATCAGGGCATCCACCAGCTCAACCAACCGGTCTACCGTCAGCCGGTGTCCCAGTTCGGTCGAGTCGTGGTCGGGCAGGTCCAACAGCACCAGGTCGGAGAACTCCGACGGGCCGGACGGCACCAGGTGCCGCTTGGTCACGTCGAGCCAGTCCAGCAACTCGTGCGGCAGCTCGGTACCCCAGCTGACCGCCAGGGGCTTCGACGTGGTCGGCCGCCGCACCGCGACCCGAGCCAGTTCAGTCTCGGTGATCGCGTTGAAGAGGCTGGACTTACCCGAACCGGTCGCTCCGGCGAAAGCCACGACCGTGTAGCTGCCGCTCAGCGCAACCCGCTCGCCCGCCCTGGCGACGATGGCCTTCGCCTTGGCCACCAGTTGGGCGTCGCTGCGTCCGGATGCCGCATCGACGGCCTCGCCGAGCGCTCGGACCCGTCTGGCGAGATGATCGTCGGCCGCGCTCACTGTTCGTCCTCACTGGCGAGGACTTCAGCGGTGATCGCAATGTCCTGATCGGTGGCGGACGGGTTCGGCAGGGCCACATGCTCGACCGGCTGATCTGTAGTCGACCGATCCAACAACGACGGGGTCTGCGCACGCTCGACCAGCCGAGCTGGGGAGACCGGCTGATCCGACAGGGCCAGCTCCCCCGGCAAGGTCAGCCGGCCGTCGGCTGCGCGGGTCGCGTCCACCTCAGCCACCGCGGCCAGCAACTGCTCGGCCTGGTCGGGGGCGGCGTCCACCCCGTCCACCGCGGCGAGATAGCGGCTCAACTCAGCGGCCAGCACGGCCTCGACCCGAGCGTCCAGATCGGTTTTGGCCTGCTTGGCCAACCGGCGGACCGCGTCCTCACCGAAGATCGCTTCCAGCACCCGCTGGGCCAACACCGCAGTGCCGCCGGCCACCCCGACCTCGGCGCCGATCAGCCCACCGGTCTGGGAGAAGACCAGAACCATCAGCGCCACCCCGACCCCGTTGACGCCGAGCGCCCAGAACCGTGCCGCGGACTTCTTCGCTGCGCCCTCACGACTCACCAACTCAAGCACATCGCCTTGCCAGGAGCGGACGGCGTTAGCCGCGGCCAGCGGATAATCCCGGGAGGCACGACTGAGGTCCTCCTTGGTCGCGGCCAGCAACTCCCGCCCGGCCGGATGCGCCTGCCAGGCCGACTCGACCCGCCGCGCGGCAGCTTCGCCCTCCTCGCGGATCAGCACTTCCATGCCCGATTCGACGGCCGCCTTCATGTCGAGAGCCTGCTTGGGCTCGCCCTTGATCGCAGCCACCAGGCGGTCGCGCAGCCAGCCAATCTTCTGCTCGACAGCACGGAAGAACTCCCCCGTGCCCACGAAGTCGTGCCAGCGCGCCAGCACTTCGCCGCGCAGCAGGGTGCCGTCCGCGGTCTGCACCGAGATAGTCCGGACGGCTTCGGCGAACGACTTCTCGGCGTCACTGCGAAGCGTGTCCAGGCTGGCGGCCTGCGCCTCAGCGGCCGCAGCGATTCCCGGCGCACCAGCGAGGAGCGCTCCGATCGCACCGTCCAGGGTCTGCAGCACCACCCGGTTGCGACTCACCGCGTCCGCGGCCAGCTCGCCCAGCCAGTCCCGGATTGGCGCCACCGCGGTGTTCGGCAGCAGTCCGGTGGCGTCGACGTCGGTCTCCGGCACCGCGAACAACGGCGATGAGCCGAGCCCGCGCTGGCCCATCATCTGCCCGAGGTGCGCCGGCACCTCGCCCATCGCCGCCGGCGGCACGCGGTCGAGCACCACCGCCACCACGGCATGGCGCTCGGCCGCGGTGCGCAGGTAGTCCCAGGGCACCGCGTCGGCGTACCGGGCGGCGGTGGTCACAAACAGCCAGAGGTCGGCGGCAGCCAGGAGCTGGGCCGCCAGCGCTCGATTTTCGGCAACCACCGAGTCGACGTCGGGGGCGTCCAGGATCGCCAGCCCGCGCGGCAGGGTGGGTTCGGCGACCACCTGCAGCGTGCGGGCGTCGCTGGCGGTCCTGGTGCTGCGGGCCAGCCCAGGCAGGATCTTGTCGGACGCGAACCACTCCGCATCGTCGGGGTGGTGCACCAGTACCGGCGAGCGGGTGGTTGGCCGGATCACGCCCGGCGCGGTCACCACCCGGCCGAGCAGTGAGTTGACCAGCGTGGACTTGCCAGCGCCCGTCGAGCCGCCGATCACGGCCAGCAGCGGGGCGTCCAGCCGGTCCAGCCGAGGCAGCACGTAGTCGTCGAGTTGGGCCACATAACCCCGGGCACGAGCCAGCGCGTCCGCGGAGCCGGGCAACTCCAGCGGCAATCGGACGCCGGCGAGGGCATCGCGAAGACGGACGAGGGACGCAGCCAAGCGTCCAGCGCTCATACCCGCCTCCTAACCAGGTGGCGGACCCCACTTCGGGTCCACAGCCGAGTACCCAGGCGATCCTAGCGGGGCGGCACCCGGCCGCGCTGGCCAGTTGCCCCCGATTCCTGACGGACCGGGGTACGCGGGCGGCACGTACCCGACCGCCCGCGGACGGCGGATGCGTGGCAGGTTGAGCCTCAGTCCCCTCGGGTCGGCGATGGCGATGCCCCGAAGGCTCTGCGCAGTCTCCACCAGCTCACGGGCGCGGACGTTGCCGGCCTCGTCGTAAACGCCCCTGATCTGCCCGTCGCGCAGGTAGGCGAGCTCGGTCAGCGTCCGCTGCAAGTGCAGGGTGGCGGTGAACGTGCGCCAACCGCGGGTGATCGCCACCAGCAGGGCCCACAGCCGCGTCCGGAGCTTCGCGAAAACCATCGGGTCGGACGCGGGCAGCCAACCGAGCCGGACGTAGTCGTCCAAGCGCAGGGCGAGCACCCGGCCCTGCTTGAACACCTGCCGAACCACGTAGATCACTGCGGACAACACCATCGGCAGCGCCACGAAGGCGTACACGAACATCTGGCCGTTCTGGTCGTTCAGGCTGGCCTGGGAGTTGAAGATCATGTGCAGCAGGGCGGCCGCACCGTAACCGATCACCGGGGCGAGCACGCGCACCACCTTGCTGCGGGTGCGCAGCGCCACCGCCACGCCGATGCCGGTCATCATCGTGAACAGCGGATGCCCGAAGCAGGTCCAGAAGCCGCGCAGCCAGACGATCTGATTGACCGCCGCGTCCGCGTCGCCAACCCCGATGTTCTCGCTGGAGTAAACGATCGCCCTGGCGTAGTAGATGATGTTCTCGGTGAACGCGAAACCGGCAGCTGACAAGCCCGCGAGCACGATCACCGACACCTTGGAGACCAGCCGGTACCGGGCGATCACCGCGATCAGGAAGAGCACGGACGCCTTCGCGGCCTCCTCCACGAACGGTGCGATGAAGATCGCCGCGCGGGCGCTGGTGGCTGGGTCGCCGTTGCCGGTGACCGCCATCTGCTGGGCGGCCCAGGTATTGATGTGCAGCGAGACGAAGGTGGCGATGCTCCCGCCCCAGCCGAGCGTCAGGAACCAGACCGCGAGGCGCTGCGGACGGTACCGGTCGGCCCAGATGAAGACCACCGCCCAGAACGCCAGCGTCGGCAGCGCCAGCCAGGCTGCACGACGGATGGCCGCGGAATTGATGCCTGGGATCACACCCCCGGTCACCGGCACGTCCGCGGTGATCGTGAAGTACTGCGAGAACAGCGCGGCGGTGTAGGCGAGGGTGAGCGCGACGATCGCCCAGGTCCAGCCGGACTTGAGCAGCCGTTTCGGCAGTGGCAGCGAGTGATCGACGGGTCCGGGTAGGTCGTTGCGCCGTCGCGCCAACTCGGCCACCGGATTCGTCATGGCGCCCAGCGTACAAGGGGCCGACGACGGGACTTGCGCGAATCAAACTGAACGGTACAGTTTGATTCATGACCACTGCGTTGAGCCCGCGCAGAGCAGCCAAACGCGCACAGATCAGTGCCGCAGCGCGGAAGCTGTTCCTCGCCCAGGGGTTCGCAGCCACGTCGATGGACGCGGTCACCGCCGAGGCCGCGGTCAGCAAGCAGACCCTCTACGCCTACTTCCCAACCAAGATCGACCTGCTCGGCGATGTGATCCTCAACGGCATCAGCCAGCTGGTGATGGACCCACCAGACCTGGACCGGATGCGCACCCTGGAAGACCTGCGGCGCAACCTGGTCGAGTTCTCCGTCCGGCTCACCGCAAACTTGCTACAGCCGGAGTCGATCGCCCTGGTGCGGCTCGTGCTGGGCGAGGTCTTCCGCGTGCCCGAGCTACGCAGCGGGTTCCGGGAGGCGCTGCCCGGCCAGGTGCTCGACCGCACCGAGAAGCTGCTCCGGTACAGCGCCGAGTTGGACCTGATCCGCCTGGACGATCCTGAGCTGTCCGCGCGGATGTACGTCGGCTCGATGATGACCTACATCGCGCTGGACGGCTTCCTCAGCGTGGAACCGAGCGGGCCGCCGCCGCGAGCCGAGCTGGAGAAACTGGTCGATGTCTTCCTGACCACTGTGACGCGGTCATGAAGCGCTTCGCAGCCGTACTGGTCGGCACCCTCCTGGTCGCCGGCTGTGCCCCGGCACCCGCTGAGCTGGTGGTCGCCGGCAGGGTCAAGGATCGCCTGGAGACCGTCGCGGTACCGACCCTGGCGATGCCCGCGGTCAACCTTGATGCCGGCTTCGAATCGTCCGGCCAGCGCACCGCGGACGCCAGCCGCACCGCGTCCACCTACGCGCTCGGCTCGTTCATACAGCTCGCGGACGTCCTGGTGGCCGAGGGCGACACCGTGCGAGTCGGCCAAACCCTGGCCACGCTGGATGCGTCCGGGTTGGAAGCACAGGTGCAGGTCGCGAAAGCGGACGCGAAGGTCACCGCCGCCCAAGTCGACCTGCTGGCCGCGGCCATCGACAAGACGGACGACAAGGCCGAAGAGGTCGCCGACAAGACGGCCGATGTGAAGAAGGCCATCAACACCCTCACCGACACCAAGGCCAAGTTGGTGAAGGCGCGCAAGCAGCTGAAGAAGCAGCGGCCACTAGTGGCCAAGCAACTCAAGCAGGCCCAGGAACTGCTGGCCAACTACCCGCCCGTCCCGGTGCCAGGCATACCCAGCCGCGAGGAGTTGCAGCAGGGCATCGCCAAGCTGAAGGCCGCGCTGAAGAAGATGGACGCGGGCCTTAAGAAGATCAACACCAACCTGCCCAAGCTCGAAAAGGGGCTACGCAAGGCCAAAGACGGACTCGAGAAGCTGGCTGATGCAGCCGACAAGATCACCGATGCCCGCGCCGGCCTGGTCGACCTCAAGGAACTCGCCGAGATCGCCGCCGACACCATGCAGGTGCCGATCGAACTCGCGCAGGTGCAGTTCAAGCTCGCCGTGCTCACCGCACCTGCGAACGGGGTCGTGGTGAGCGTTGCCGCCAGCGGGGACCGGCTGGCGCCGGGGGCGACCGCGGTGGCCATCCGTCCGGCCACGCCAAGCAAGGTGACCGCCTGGCTCTCCCCCGTCCAGCTCGGCCAGGTCTGCGTGGGCGACGAAGCCAGCGTCGCCGGGGACTGGGGCAACGCCGCCACCCCAGCCACGCTCACCCGGATCGCTCCCGCAGCCGAATACCCGCCGACCTCGGTGCCCACCGAGGAGGTCCACCTGACCAGGGCGGTCGAGGTGGAGTTCACCGCCACCGCCCAGTTGCCGGCCGGCGTGCCGGTCGAGATCACCATCAACGGCTGCCGATTCGCAGCCGACCACGAAGAAGGCAGATAGCCATGGCCGCACACACCCGCAAGCACCCGCCGATTCCGGTGATCGTAGTCGTCCTCCTCGCCCTGATCGGCGGCGGCATCTGGTGGTGGTGGAGCTCGACCCAGCCCGCCGCGAGTGCCGAGGCGCAACTCAGCGGTGCGGTCGAGGCCAACACCTACCAGGTCGCCTCCGCGCTGTCCGGACGCGTGATCGAAGTCAAGGTTGCCGAGGGCGACCGGGTGGCCAAGGACGACGAGCTCGTGCGTCTGGACGACTCGGCGTTCAAGCTGCAATTGGAGCAGGCCAAGCAGGGCGTGGTGGCCGCCAAGGCCGCGGTGACGAACGCAAAGGACGACGACGATGCCACCAAGGCAGACGTCAAGGCAGCCGAGGCACGACTGGCCCAGGCCGAGGCCGCAGTGAAGCTGGCCCAGGTCCAACTGGGCTACACCGTGGTCACCGCGCCCCGCGCCGGCACGGTCACCTCTCTGACGACCAACGCCGGACAGAACGCCGCGCCTGGCAAGACTCTGCTCACCCTGGTCGATCCAGCCGACCTCTTCGTCCGCGTGTTCGTACCGGAGACCCAGATCGGCAGAGTCTTGATTGGTCAAGCTGCGACGGTAACCACCGATTCCAGCGCCGACAGCTACTCGGGCACGGTGAGCTTCATCGCCAGTGAGTCCGAGTTCACGCCGAACAACGTCCAGACCAAGGAACAGCGGGTCAAGCTGGTCTACGAAGTGCGCGTACGCCTGAACGACGCCTCCGGCACGCTCAAGGCCGGCATGCCGGTGGATGTGGCCTTCGCCTGATGAGTACCACTGGTCCACCGGCGGATCTGGGCGTGATCGATGACACTCTCGCCGTCCGCATCCGTGGGCTACGGCGCACCTTCGGTGAGACCGTGGCCATCGCCGACATCGACCTCGACGTTCCCGCCGGCGCGGTCTTCGGCCTGCTCGGCCCGGACGGGGCGGGCAAGTCGACCCTGATCCGGATGCTGGCCACCGTGCTCACCCCGGACGCCGGGGATGCCGAAGTCTTCGGGCACTCAGTGACCCGGGAAGCCGCTCTGGTCACACCGCGCATCGGCTACATGAGTCAACGCTTCTCGATGTACCCGGATCTCTCAGTTTCGGAGAACCTCAACTTCTTCGCCACCATTCGCGGCGTGAGTCGCGCCGACCGCCGGACGCGCTCGAAGGCGCTGCTCGAGAGCATGGGCCTGGCCGAGTTCACCGATCGGCAGGCTCAGTTCCTGTCCGGTGGCATGAAGCAGAAGCTGATGCTGGCCACCACGCTGATGCACGAACCCGACCTGCTGCTGCTCGACGAGCCGACCACCGGCGTCGACCCGGTCTCCCGCCGCGAGTTCTGGCGGATCCTCGCCGGGCTCCACCGGGCCGGCAAGTCGGTCGTCGTGGCCACCCCCTACATGGACGAGGCCGAACGCTGCACGCAGGTGGCCTTCATCGACAAGGGCGCGATCGGCGAGTCCGGGACGCCCGAAGAGATCAAGCAGCGCGTTCCGGGGCAGTTGGTCGAGGTCGTCGCCGCCGAACCGAGAGCCGCGCTGGCCGCGCTTCAGGACGTTCCCGGGGTCGCTTCGCCCCACCTGTTCGGCGATGTCGTGCGTGTGCTGTGGTCGGACGCAGTCGCGCCGGTGCAGCCGCTGGCCGCGGCCCTCGCCGAAGCAGCTATCGCGGACGTGGCCGTGCGGCCGATCCCGATGGACATGGAGAGCGTGTTCGCCTTCCTGGCCGATACCCGCGCGCCAGCTGCTGCCGGGAGCCTTGAGGGTGGCGAATCATGAAAGCCGCGTTGGTTCGAATCGGTGCGATCGTCCGGAAAGAGTTCCGCCACCTCGGCCGCGATTCCCGTACGTTGCTCGCGGTGGTGATCACGCCGGTAATCCAGCTGCTGCTGTTCGCCTACGCGATCAGCTTCGACGTCGAGCATGTGCCCACCATCGTGATCGATTTCGACCAGACCACGCAGAGCCGCGAGTACGCCAGCTTGTACAGTTCGTCGCCCTTCTTCAACGTCGTCCAACACGGTAGTTCAATGTCTGACGTCGACGCCGCTTTCGATGCCAACAGCGCCCGGGTGGCGATCGTCATCCCGTCCGGCTTCGCCAAGAGCCTCGCGGCCGGTGAACAGGCTCAGGTCGCCGTCCTCATCGATGGCAGCGAGCCCAACGCGGCCAAGGTGTCCCAGGCGTACTCGGTGGCACTCAACCAGCTCTACAGCCAAGAACTGACCCGCGACTGGGCGGACGCCCAGGGCCTGGACCTCTCCAGTCTCGGCATGCTCGAACCCCGCGTCCGCACCTGGTACAACCCCGAACGCCGCTCCTCGGACTTCCTGATACCCGGCCTGATGATCGTGATCATCGCCATCGTGACGGTCCAGCAGACCGCAGTCACCCTCGTCCGCGAGCGCGACCTCGGCACTCAGGAGCAACTCGAGATCAGTCCCATGCGCCGGGTCGAGCTGATGGTCGGCAAACTCCTGCCGTGGACGCTGATCGCGTTCCTCGACGTCGCCCTGATCACCGGTCTCGGCCGAACCATCTTCGAGGTACCACTACGCGGCAACTTCTGGACGCTGGCGGTCGGCGCGGCGTTGTTCGTGTTCGCATCCCTTGGCATGGGCCTGTTGATCTCGGCCATCGCGTCGTCGCTCGACACCGCCAACATCATCGCGATGCTGGTCGCCTTCCTGCCGTCCTTCCTGCTGTCCGGGTTCGCCTTCGCACTCGATCAGATCCCGACCTGGTTGGCGTGGATCAGCTACGCCTTCCCCGCGCGGTACATGGTGACCATCTCCCGCGGGGTGTTCCTCAAGGGGGCCGGCTTCACCGAGGTCTGGCCCGAGTTGGCGCTGCTGAGCGGCTATGCCCTGGTCATGATCGTGATCTCGTCCGTTCTCTACGGACGGAGGTCGTCACGATGAGCATCAAGCGCATTCGCCTGCTGATCTGGAAGGAATTCATCCAGCTGCGCCGAGACCCGATGCTGATCCGGCTGCTGCTGGTCATGCCCGTGGTGCAGCTGATCATGTTCGGCTACGTAGTCGCGGTGGACGTGCACAACCTGACCACCGCTGTCGTCGACCTCGACCGCTCGACCACCTCGCAGAAACTGGAGGCGGCATTCACCGGCTCGGGTTACTTCACGGTGACCCAGCACCCGGCCAGCGAGGACGATCTGCGCCCGCTGCTCGATCGAGGCACGGTGAAGGTGGCGCTGGTGATCCCCGAGGGCACGCACGACCGGCTGACCAGGGGAGAGACCGCACCGATCGGCATCATCGTGGACGGCTCGGACTCCCAGATCTCCGCGATCGGCAGTGGGTACGCGTCGCAGATCGTGGCGCAGTTCAACTCCGCCCGCCGCGACGAGCTTGGAGTGACGGTGGCCGCGCCAGGCGTGGACGCGCGCATCCGGGTGATGTTCAACCCGACACTCGACCCGGTCAACACCATGATCCCCGGATTGATGGCTGCGATCATGATGATTTCGTTGATGGTGATCATGAGCCAGGCCGTGGTGAAGGAACGGGAGTCGGGCACGCTGGAACAGATGTTCGTGACGCCGATCAAGGCCACCGAGTACCTGATCGGAAAGCTGACGCCGTACGCGGCGCTGGCGACCGCGCAGTTGCTGCTGGTCGCTGCCGGCGGCATCTTCTGGTTCCGGGTGCCGTTCAACGGTGACTTCTGGGTAGTGCTGGTCGGCCTGCTGCTGTTCATGTTCACCTGCCTCGGGCTTGGGTTGCTGATCTCCCTGGTCTCGCGCACCCGGCACCAGGCGCAGCAGGCGGTGATGTTCCTGATGATCCCCACGATGGTCCTCTCGGGCTTCATTTTCCCGATCCAGTCGATGCCCGCGGTCATCCAGCCGCTGACCAACCTGATCCCGCTCACGTTCGCCCTGGAAGTGCTGCGCGGGGCCTTCGTCAAGGGGAGCAGTTTCGAAGCCCTGGCGGTGCCATTGCTCGCGCTGGCAGGTTTCGGCGTGGTCATCTTCTCCGCAGCCGTGATCGCCACCCGCCGCAGGATCGCAGAGTGAGGAAGGGGCGATGATGGGGTCTCGATCCTTTGACAAGCTCAGGGCAGGCCAAGCGCGACCAGCAGATCAGCGCTCAGAGCGGCCGATCGCCGACCTCAGCGAAGCCGCCACCAGCCCCGCGATCGCCGTCAGCGGCCTCACCAAGAGGTTCGGCGACTTCACCGCGGTCGACAACATCGACTTCGAGGTGCCCCGCGGCCAGGTTTTCGGCTTCCTCGGCCCGAACGGCTCGGGGAAGACGACGACCATCCGGATGCTCACCGGCACGCTGCGGTCGAGTTCGGGCAACGCGTTGGTGCTGGGCGAGGACGTCATCCGCCGCCCGGAGCGCGTCCAGCCGCGGATCGGCTACATGTCCCAGAAGTTCTCCCTCTTCGAGGACATGACCGTCGACGAGAACCTGCGCTTCTATGCCGGCGTCTACGACCTCAGCCCGCAGCAGTTCACCGCTCAGCGCGACTATGTGCTGAAAATGGCCGACCTGGTCGGACGCGAGGACGAGCTCACCCGCAACCTCTCGGTCGGCTGGCGACAGCGCCTGGCACTGGGTGCAGCCACGATCCACGAGCCAGAACTGCTCTTCCTCGACGAGCCGACGTCCGGGGTGGATCCCGTAGCCAGACGTCAATTCTGGGACCTGCTCTACGACCTGGCCAGCCGCGGGGTGACCCTCTTCGTCACCACCCACTACATGGACGAAGCCGCGCACTGCAATCGACTGGCCTTCATCTACCGGGGCCGGATCATCGCGTCCGGCAGCCCCGCTGAGCTGCGCACCGAGCACATGGACCAGCGCATCTTCGACGTCTCCACCCGGGACGCCGACCCGGCCCTGCTGTGGCTGGAGCAGTCCCCCGAAATCGCCGAGGCCTACCTCTCCGGCGCCTCCCTGCACGCCGTCGTCCCGTCCGGGTCACGACTGAGCGCTGTCGAACTCGGCGAACAACTCGCGGTCGCCGGCTTCGCGGGCGCGACGGTGGCCGAAGTCGAGCCCACGATCGAGGACGTCTTCGTCAATCTGGTGTCCCGGCAGCGCTGACTCACATCCAGCCCTCAGCCCGCCAGCGGCCGCATGTCGCGATCTCGGTGGTCGATGCCGCAACTGTCGGCCTTTCGCGCCCAACCCCACCTTCGAGCTGCGAATCAACGACACGGTGCAGACTGGGTCCGTGAACCTGATCGCGGAACTGTGGGCGCGGGCGACCGCGAGGAGCGCTCAGCTCGAGCCCACGATCACGCTGATCATTGCCGGAAATGCGCTCGCGGCGGTGCTGCTGGCCTGGCCGGTGGTGCGCCTACTGGTCACGATCTGCCACGAAGGCGGGCACGCGCTGGTCGCGCTGCTCACCGGACGCCAACTGCGCGGGATTCGGGTGCACTCCGACACCTCCGGGCTGACCCTGACCCGCGGTCGGCCGACCGGTTTCGGCATGACGGCCACCCTGCTCGCCGGCTATCCGGCGAGTTCGGTGCTCGGCTTGGGCGCAGCCTGGTTGGTCGCTTCCGGTTACGCCGCGGGCGTGCTGTGGCTGTCGGTCGCCGGTCTGGCGGTGATGCTGCTGTCGATCCGCAACTTCTACGGCGCCCTGGTGGTGGCCCTTACCGCCACCCTGTTGGCGCTGGCCTCCTGGTTCATCCCTGGGGACTTCGTGGCCTGGCTGGCCGGCCTGCTCACCTGGACGCTCCTCCTCGCCGGCCCGCGTCCGGTGATCGAACTGCTCGGCAATCGCAGCCCGAACTCCGACGCGGCCCAGCTGGCCCGGTTGACCCACGTACCGCGGGCGTTCTGGACGCTCGGCTGGCTTGCGCTCAGCATTGCCGCGCTCTTGGTGGGCGGCCGCTGGCTGCTGGCCTGAGTCAGGTCGGCGGGGATCTCGACAGACTCGACCAGCCGAAGCCCGCGCACAGCAGACAGCCGGCTTCGTCAGGCTCAGCCAGCATTGGTCACCAGCGGCTAAGCCAGCGTGACCGCCTGGTCGAAGCCCAGCCGCGGGTTGCGCGGGAAGTTGCCGTCCGGGGCCACGTGGCCGATGTTCACCACGAGCAGGGTGCGCAACGCCGTCCCGGGGAAGAACTCGGCGTCGACCGCGGCTGCATTGAGGCCGCCCATCGGACCGGCGTCCAGCCCGGCCGCACGCACCGCGAGGATGAAGCCGCCAGCCTGCAGCCAGGCGTTGTTGGTGGCCATCACCGCACGGCGTTCGGCGTTCTCAGCGAGCGATTCCCGAACGCCAGCATCCTGCGGGTTGAGCACCGGCAGGTGCTCGTGGAAGTCGGTGTCAGCGGCGAGGATCGCCACCACCGGCGCAGACTCCGACTTGGGCCGGTTGGTCGGGTTCAACAGCGGCAGCAGCCGTGCCTTGGCCTCCGGGGTGCGGACGAAGGTGATTCGCAGCGGCTGGCTGTTCAGCGCGGTCGGGGTGAACTTGGCCAGCTCGTAGATGCGGGCAAGCTCCTCATCATTGACCGGTTCGGAGGTGAACCGGTAGGCGGTGTGCATATCGGCGAAGATGCTGTCGGCGGAGATGCTCGCAGCTTCAGCAGTCAGGGTCATCAGTACTCCAGCTAGTTGATGCCTCAACTATATCTGATCTCCGCACACGCAAAAAACCTGTCGTCCATGAGTTGCCGCGCCGGTTTGACCGGGGCGGCTTTAAGTGCTGGGATTGAAACGTCCCCAAAGCCGCGGCCAGCCTTGCTGGCCCGTTGTTGGCTGTCCGCCAACGCCCTGCTCCGAAGTCCGCGGATGGGAAGTCGCCTGATCACACCTATCCCTGGAGTTCTGTCTTGTTCCGGCTCGCCATCGCCGAAAACCGTCTTGATCGTGCCCGCCTGCTGCTGCTCTGCGCGTTTGCGCTGAGCGGACTGCTGGTCTTCTCGTGGTTGGCGCGCATCCCTAGTGTCCGGGATGCACTCGACCTGTCCGCCACCGAGCTTGGCGGCTACCTCCTGGTCGGCTCCGTCGGCGCACTGATCACCGTCTTCTCCGCCTCAGCCCTGCTCACCCGCTTCGGCAGCGGACGGGTGTTCGCCACCGGGTCGATCGTGATGTCCGCCGGTTTCGCACTGATGGGCATCGGGCCGACGCTCGACTCCCGTCCGCTCTTCCTTGCCGGCATCGTGATCAACGGCATCGGTGGAGCGCTGATCAACCTGCCGATGAACGTCGAGTCGGCACGCCTTGAACAGGCTTACGGGCGGACGATCATCCCCCACTTCCACGCCGCCTTCTCCGCCGGCGCAGTCGCCGGCTCGCTGCTCGGCGCCGTCGCATCGTCGGTGGGCCTGACGGTCTGGCTGCAGTTCACCATCGCCGCTGTGGGAGTCGGTTGCGCGAGATTGGCAATGCTCGAGCACGGCATGATCCTGCCCGAGGCACGCTTGACCGGCCCGGCCAGGGATCGCGGGCCGTCGGCTCTCGGCGTCTGGCTACAACCCCGCACCCTGCTGATCGGAGCGGTTGCCTTCGCTGCCGCGCTCAGCGAGGGCGCGGCCAACAACTGGCTGGCGCTCGCGTTCGTGGACGGGTTCGGCACGGCCGAGTCGTCCGGCGGGCTGGTACTCGGCGCGTTCATCGGCTCCATGACCCTGGTGCGCGCCTTCGGCACCGGCATGATCGACCGGCTGGGCCGCACGCTCAGCCTGCAGATCTCCGGCGTCCTCGCCTTCGCCGGGTTGGCCATCTTCGGCCTCGCCCCCGGGCCCGCGACCGCCGTGGCCGGGGTCTGCCTATGGGGCGTCGGGGCTGCGCTCTGCTTCCCGATCGCGGTAGCCGCCGCGTCCGACGAGCCGCACGCTGCCGCGGCCCGGGTCTCGGTGGTCGCCTCGCTGGGCTCGGTGGCCGCGATGACCGCCGCACCGCTGATCGGCTTCGCTGCCGCGTACCTCGGCGGCGCCCGGCACGCATTGCTGGTGGTGCTGGTCGCCCTGGTGGTGAGCCTGGCGGTCTCACGCCACGTCAGCCCGGTCGCCACGATTGAGATCGCCGACCCGATGGCGGAGTTCGAGCGGACCCCCGTCCCGGTCGCGTAGCCGGCGGAACGCTGCGCACCATTGCTGAGCCGCTCCCCCAGCCAGCCGGACTCGTAACTTCGCCGTCAGAATCGCCGGATAGCCTGCGGCGCATGCCAAGGTCAATGCGCGCCACCATCATCCAGCCCGATCCAGACGTCCCGGCCGACCGGTTCGGACGTTGGCTGAGCGGCAACCGCGTCCTCGTCCGCGCCATTCCGCTGTGGCAGCTGGGGGTGCCGGACGCGGATTCACTCGGCGACGGGCTGATCGTGCTGGGCGGGCGGATGAGCGCCCACGATGGCGCCCAACATGCCTGGATGGAGCCGCTGAAACGCCTGCTCCGGGAAGCGGTCGAGGCCGAGATCCCCACCCTGGCGATCTGCCTCGGCCACCAACTGCTGGCCGAGGCCTTCGGTGGCGAAGTGGCGGTGAACCACCCTGGTGGCGGCGAACATGGCGCGGTCGAAGTGGATTGGCATCTGGCCGCAGCGGACGACCCGCTGCTGGACCGACTCGCGGCGAACGGCAGGTCCGTGGTCGCAGCTTCGCACCACGACGCGGTCACCCGCCTCCCGGAAGGCTCAGTGTCGCTGGCCGCTAGCCGGGACTACCCGAACCAGGCGTTCCGGGTCGGATCGGCGCTCGGCGTCCAGTTCCATCCCGAGGCATCGCCCGAGCTCATGGGACGCTGGGCGGCTCTCGATGGCGGCGATGCCCGCACCATGCGCCGCTCCATGCAGACCCACGACAGCGAGGTGGCCCGCACCGGACGGCTGCTCGCCCAAGCGTTCACCGGGCACCTACGGGCACAGCAACTCGCGGCCTAACCCCCGTACCCCACCGGTCGCGGCGCCAAAACGGAGCGCACCGGCGGGGCAAGCCGGCGGCATTTCGGGACTGGTGCCATGACATATCGTTGAGGCACTAGCCAGGAGTTGGAATGATTCGAGTACTGCCGTTCGCCGTCGAGTTGGTGTTGGTGATCTTCTGCGTGCTCGATTGCCTGCGTGCCGACGAGAGCCGGATCCGCAGCCTGCCGCGCTGGGCCTGGCTGCTGATCATGATCCTGATTCCCATCGTGGGCTGCGTCGCCTGGCTGTTCGCGGGCCGACCCACTGGATCCGCGCCTGCTCAACCGCCCCGGCCACCCTCCTCCGGCCTCTACGAACAGCCGCCGCGGCAGCGCGTGATCGCCCCGGACGACGACCCGGAGTTCCTCCGTTCACTCAAGCGCAGCGCGGAGCATGAGCGGCTGCTCAAGCAGTGGGAGGACGACCTCAAGCGACGCGAGGACGAACTCCGCAAGAACCAGGGCCAGGATCCGGAACAGCTGTAGTCGTCAGGTGGTGGCGAGCGCCGTCTCGACCTCCGCGTCAGCGGCGGGCTGACGGGCAGGCTTCGGCCGCCGGGCACCGATGACCGGACGCGTCCCGATCTGGTCACGATCCCGCTGACCGACGTCCGATCAGTGCGTTCGATCGTCGCCCTGGGACGCCCAGAGCGCCTGGCCCGCGCGGCCGTCCGCCTGGTGCTGGCGAACCTCAAGGACGTCGGTGCTTCGATCTCAAGTGCGGCACCGGACCGATCCCGCCCTGCGCCGGGGTGACGCAGGCGCGTGGCTAGGAAGGCCCACGAGCTCAGCCGCCGAACGCGTCCATGACGACCGCGACGGTTTCGCGCAGGTAGTTGGCCGGCCAGAAGTACCACGGGGTGCGACTGCTGACGTGCTGTGCTGCCAGCCCGGCTCGCTCGGCGGTGCATCCGGCGCGGTAGACGTGGAACTCGTCGGTGACGAACACCACCCGGTAGTCGTCGTCGAAGCGCTGATCGAGCAACACCTTTGAGAAGGCGAAGTTCTCCTCGGTCGAGGTCGAGCGATCCTCCAGCACAACGGCGTCCGCGGTTACCCCACGGGACACCAGGTAATCGCGCATCGCCACCGCTTCCGGAACTTCCTCCTGCGGTCCCTGCCCACCCGAGACGACGATCACTGCACGCGGATTGCGCTGGTGGTAGGCCAGCGCCGTGTCCAGTCGTCCGACCAGGGTGCGCGACAGTTCGCGGCCATGGACGGCGGCGCCGAGCACGACCACCGCGTCCGCATCATCGTCGGCGGTGTCGACCGAACCGTGGACGGCAAGGAAGCTCGAGAGTCCGAGGACGCCGAGCGCCAGCAGCACGGCTACCACGCTCAGCGTCCGGACGCCGCGCAGCCAGGGCAGCCAGATTCCCCACGCGAGCAGGATGCCCGAGGCCAGCGCCACCAGTGCGGTGCCGAGCGTCAGGTTGGCGGTGCCCGCCAGCCAGATCGCGTTCGCCGCCAGTGCGACACCGACGACCAGCAGCAGGATCCTCGCCGCCGCGACTCCCCGGCCGCGGCGCCCCCGGATTCTGCTGACGTCACGCCCAAAGGCTAGGGCACCGCCAACCCCGACGGTCTACCCGCCGAGCACCTTCTGGATCGCCTCGGCCAGCGGGCCGGCGGTGTACGGATCGCCGTCGAACACCACCCCGTTGAGCTTGATGGTCGGCGTTCCTTGCACCCGCTTGGGGAACCACTGCCGGGTGACTTCGTCGGTCCAGCTTCGATAGGCAAGCTTGCCGAAGGACGCGACCACCTCCTTCGACGCACCGGCCTGTTCACCCAGCTGCGCCAACTGGACATCGCTCAACCCGGTGGTGCCCTCGGCGGGCTGGTGGGCGAAGAGCAACTGGTAGAAGCTCCAGGCCTGGTCGGGGCTGGTGTTGGCGATCGTCGCGAAGGCGTTGGCCGCCCGGGTGGAGTACCGGCTGCCCTGGGACTGGTTGTCAAGGAACGTCAACGGATAGACGTCCACCTTGGCCTTGCCTGACTGCAGCAGTGCGGACAGCGCCTCCGCGTTCGCCTCATCGAAGGTCTTGCAGTAGGGACACATGAAGTCGGTGAAGACCGAGACCGTCACCGGCGCGTCCGCCTTGCCGATGCGGACGGCCCCGTCCGGCGTCGCGTTCGCCGGGCCGGTCGCGCCGATCGCCACCGGACCGGACGCCGAGTCGTCGGGCCGGTTGTTGACGTACGCTCCCACCGCGAGTCCCGCCACCAGCGCGGCCACCACGGCTACGACCGCCCCGACCCGCACCAGCAGCCGTTTGCGATTCGCGTTGGCGGCTTCGTGCGCGTGTTGCTCACGCAGGGCGGCCCGGCGCGAGGACGCGCTGGGCTTGGGCTGTTTCGACACCGCTACTCCTTCTCAGCACACCGACGCTCAGACCAGCATCGGACCATATTTCACCATCACCAGCATCACGACCGCCATCAGCCAGATCGCCACCACGAGCGCGTCCAGATCCGCCCGCACGAAGCGCTGCATCGCCCGGTTCGCCCGCGGCGGGAGGTACAGGTTGCCGTCCCGAATGTTCACGTGGGTGAGCGAGGTGAAGACCAAGGTGGTGGACAACGTCACCAGCAGGCACCACGGGCACAGCGCACCGATCACGAAGTAGGCCTGGAAGAACAGCCAGTACGCGAAGACCAGGCCGAGGGTGTAGACCACCTGGGCTGAGCACATGAACCAGCGCGGGAAACGCACGCCCCCGAGGCTCGCCACCGCGATCGTGATCACCACCGGCTCAGCGATGAGCCCGAGGAAGGCGTTCGGGAACACGAAGAGGCTGGCCTGCCACGAGACCCCGACCGTGCCGCAGCTCAGCACGGCGTTGATGTTGCAGGCGAGCGCGGCGTTCGGGTTCTCGGCGAGCGCGATCGCGTCCACCGAGAGCACGAACGAAGCGGTCAGGCTGATCAGCGCAGAGACCAGCATGGTGGTGTAGATCCACCCGTCCGATTGGCGCAGTGTGCTCAGCCGGCGCAGTGGCCCATCAGCCATTGGCGGCCTTGTCGATCGCTGCCTTCAGCGCGCCGGGCACCAGCAGGTTCTCGGTCTGGATGACTCCGTTGACCTTGACCGTCGGCGTGCTCTCGATGCCGGACGCGAACGCGTTCTCGGTCACCTGTTGCACCCACGGCACGAAGGTCTGCTTGGTGAAGCTGGCGGCCACGTCGGCGGGCGCACCGGCCTGCTTGGCGAAGTCGGCCAGCTGGGTGTCGGTCAGACCGGTCGAGCCCTCCTCCGGCTGGTTGTCATACAGGATCTTCATGAAGTCGAGCGCGATCGCAGCGTCGTGATTGGCCACTGTGGCGTAGGCGTTGGCTGCCCGGGTGGAGAACTTGGTGCCTCCCGACTGCTGGTCGAGGAACGACATCGGGTGCATCTCCAGCTTGACGCTGCCGGCGTCGACGGCCGCGGCCAGATCCGCACCGTTCACCTGCTCGAACTGCCCGCAGTACGGGCACATGAAGTCGGCGTACACCGTGACGGCGACCGGAGCGGCTGTGTCACCGACGAGGATGCCGCCGCCCTCGGCAGCGTTGCGCGGGGTGACCACGCCGCCCGGAGCGGGGGTCGCCGTGACCGTTCTGGAGTTGGTGACCGACCACACGGTCACGCCGATCATCAAGGCGATCACCAGTAGGCCGGTGATCCAGGCGATGCGGGTGGCCAGCTTCATACGCTGCTCGCCCTTGGCCTGTGCGGCCTGTTGCTGGCGGAGCGCGGTTCGGGCGTTGGACTGTTCCTGGGGGTTCTTGCGGTTTGACATCTGTGCTTTCGATTCCGGGCCCGGATGGCCCAAGTGACGTTTCAAGGTGGGCGGATCAAGGCCGCCGGGCGCCCTCAGGCGCACTAGTGAGCCGTGCCTGGTGGCACGCTCGGGTCACAGGTTCACGAAAGGCAGGACGGGGGTCCGCGGTGCGGATTCACGCGTGCGTGGTGCACGTCGGCGTAGGCGGCGCGGACGCGGACTGGAGCCGGTCGGCGCTGCGGAACCACGATCTCGCCGAGTTCGACCAGCACCAGCGTGAGCTGACGCCTGGCTGACCGCGCCAACCGCTGCAGCGCACGGCCGCCGACCACACCGGCGGTCACGACCAGCGGCAAGAACAGCAGCTGCACCATCAGCGTGGCCCCGACCATCAACGTCCAGGCCACCACCGGGGCTGGAGCGCTGAGGCAGTGCAACTCGCCGAACTCGGCAGGCACCAGTGAGTACAGCGGATGCGCGGCGTCAAAACATGCGACCAGCGAGACCCGCGGGAGGCTGGACAGCACCGGCCAGAGCGCTGCGATCGTGGCCAGCGCAGCGAAAGCGCGCGACCCCAGGCCGGGTCGCGCCAGCCACTGCCGCACGGAACTCACCGCTTCAGCGTACCTGACCGCAAGCCAGTGCCCCGCCGGCGCTGCGCCAACCAAGGTGGACCGTTCCTCCCTCAGACGCCACCAACCCGTCCACTCTGACTCGACCGCGACCCGCGGCATCCCGCCCCACCAACAAGGTGGACCGGTGCGCGTCCGGACGCCGCCAAGCCGTCCACTCAGTTGAGGCCGGGGGCGCAAAACGGACGCGTGCTAGCCTTTTCGCATGCACACCGATCGCCGGCTCGCCACTTCGCTGAGCGTTGCGCGCATCGAGATGTGTCGGTGTTGTTGTCGCGGCTGATCGCGTCCCACCCGTTCCACCGCTTCTGCACGAGCTCTTTCGGCATCGCCGCCTGAGCCGCCACACCCCACAGACTCCCTTCGCCGGAAGGTCCTTTCCATGGCTTCACAGATCGATCCGCGCGGTCCACGCTTCGGCGCGACCGTCACCTCCGTAGTGCTCACCCTTGCCCTGGTCGCCGGCCCGAAGTGGGGCCTCGCCCTACTGGTCCTGCAGGCTTTCGCTTTCGGGCTGGGCGCACTGCTCGGACTTCGCTACCAACCGTACGGCTGGGTGTTTCGCCGCTTCGTACGGCCGAGGCTCGGCGCACCCGAAGAGCTTGAGGACGAGCGCCCGCCGCGTTTCGCCCAGTCAGTCGGCCTGGGGTTCGCCCTGGTCGGCATTCTCGGTGCCCTGTTCAGCAGCGACCTCGTCTTCTTCATCGCAGTCGGATTCGCGCTGGTGGCCGCGCTCTTGAACGCTGTGTTCAACTTCTGCCTAGGCTGCGAGCTTTATCTGCTCGGACGCCGCCTGTTCGCGCGGCCGGCTGCCGCGTCCAGTAAGTCATGACCGGGTTGCTCGTCGCGGCGATCGCCGCTCTGGTCGCGCTCGGCTTCGGCCTGTACCGGAAAGCCATCGACGGCCGGGTGCAGGTGGTCGGCTCGCCGGCAGCACCGACTCTGGACGCTTCGCGACTGGCCACCGGCCTCGGCTCGGAGGCCACGTTCGTGCAGTTCTCCGCTGAGGTGTGCGCACCCTGCCGAGCGACCGCCCGCGTGCTCGCCGAAGTCACGGCCGGCCTTTCCGGAGTCGAGCACATCGAGCTGGACGCCGCCACCCGGCTCGATCTGGTCAACGAATTGGGAATCACCCGGACACCCACCGTGTTGTTGCTCGATGGCACCGGCGCGGTCCGCAATCGAATTGTCGGCGCCCCGCGAAAAACTGAGGTGCTGGCGGCGCTGGAAGTGCTGACCGAAAGCAGTGACAAGAGGTAGAGGTAGCCGATGAACCCCCTGCGCGATGAGGTCTGGAACCGGGTCCGGACCGAGGCCACCGCCGACTCGTTGGCCGAGCCGGCGCTGGCGAGCTTCCTGCACACCACCGTGCTCTGCCACGATCGGCTGGAGGACGCGCTCAGCTACATCCTGGCCAGCAAGCTGGGCAGCGAGACGATCTCCTCGCTGAGCCTGCGGGAACTGATCATCGGCGCCTTCGACGACGACCCCAGCATCGGCGCGGCCGTGCGCGAAGACCTGCGAGCTGTGCTCAGCCGTGACCCTGCCTGCCGCGGGTACTCCGTCCCGCTGCTCTACTTCAAGGGCTTCCACGCGCTGCAGTCCTACCGGGTGGCGCACTATTACTGGACGCACGGGAGGATCGCGCTGGCACTGTTCCTGCAGAGCCGGATCTCCGAGGTCTTCGCCGTCGACATCCACCCCGGCGCGCGGATCGGCAAGGGCATCATGTTCGACCACGCCACCTCGGTGGTGATCGGCGAGACCGCCGTGGTCGAGGACGATTTCTCCATGCTGCACGAGGTCACCCTCGGCGGCACCGGGAAGGTCGGTGGGGATCGCCATCCCAAGATCGGCAAGGGCGTGATGATCGGCGCGGGCGCCAAGGTGCTGGGCAACATCCGGGTCGGTGAGGGCGCCAAGATCGGCGCCGGTTCAGTGGTCCTGGAGGACGTGGCGCCCTACACCACGGTCGCCGGCGTGCCGGCCCGTCCGGTCAGCTACCCGATCCACGGCCTGCCGGCCCTGGACGAGATCTCCGACTCGATCGAACCCTGAGCCACCTCCCTGAGCTTGGCGAAGGTCCTTCTTCACCAGCCCTCAGGGAGGTTTCCAGCCCCTCGGACCGCCGCAGAGACCGTCACTGCGCGGACTCGCGCGGCGGCAGCCCGGCCAGTCGATAGCACTCGTCGACGAACTCCATGTTGGCGACGGCGTCGTCCGCCCCGGTCGGGAAGTCCGCGCCATCCCGGATGGCCGCGGTCAAGGCCTGCAGCTGGTAGGTGTACGTCGTGGTCGGGCCGTGGTGCTCGACGGTCTCGGCACCGGCCACGTTCAGGATCAACCTGTCGTCGGCATCGGCGGCGATGAAGTTGGGCAGCACCGCCGTACCCCGGGTGCCGGTCGCGGTGATCGACATGTCGGCGGCAGCACCGAGGTCGGCGTCCAGCACGGCGGACGCACCGTTTGGCAGTTCAGCGCGCACCAACAGCGAAGCGTCCACCCGCGGGTCGATTCCTTCCCGGAAGCCCGCTACCGCACTGACCGGCCGCGCACCGCCGCCAAGAACCGCGGCCACGTCACGGGCCACGTGCGTGGTGTAGCAGCCCAGGTCCATCTGCGCCCCGCCGGAGAGCGGCCACGACCAGCGGATGTCCGTCGGGTCGGTGCAGTCGAACTTCATGTTGACCCGCAACTCGGTCAGCTCGCCGATCGTCCCATCGCCGATCACCTGGAGCAGCCGCAGGTACATCGGGTGGTAGCGGTGGTGGAAGCCCTCGAAGAGCACCAGCCCGTCCCGAGGTTCGGCGGCCACCTCGCGAGCCTCGACCGCGTTGCTGGCGAACGGCTTCTCGGTGAGCACGTGCTTGCCGGCGCGCAGCACGGCTTGGTTCATGGGTGCATGCTGGCTATTGGGAAGCGGGTTGTAGACCACTTCGACCTCAGGGTCGGCCAGCAGTTCGGCATAGCTACCGTAGGCGCGGGCGATGCCGTGCTCGGACGCGTACCGCTGCGCCCGGCCGAGATCGCGCGCTGCGACCGCCACCACCTCGGCGCCGATAGCCGCAGCCGGACGCACCAGCGCCCGCTCCGCGATCCGGGCCGCACCGAGGATTCCGATCCGAATTGGCTGCGACATGTGCGTCCCTCCGAGCTCCGCCAGGTGATGCCGCGAACGTATCAGCCCACAACCCTCAACCTCGAACCCTGAACATGCACTTGAGGTGCCGCCGCCTGTAAATCCCCTAGTCAGCGCCTAGTTGAGAGTTGGCCCTGCTAACTCAACCCTCAAGGTGGGTCTTGTCCGGCTGGACAGTCGCTGGATAGGAAACCCCTTGTGAAGCCCGTTTCGAGACTCCTAGCCGTGGCCATTTCGGTAGCCATGTCGATCGGGCTCGCCCTGGTCGATCCAGCCACCGCGTCCGCGATCTCGGCCAACGCCAAGAAGACCTTCGTCACCAGCCTGGCCACCTCGGCCCAGGCCGCGCAGCGCCAGTACGGTGTGCCGGCCGCGGTGCTGATGGCCGAAGCGATCGTCGGCTCGAACTGGGGCACGTCTGCAGCCGCCAAGCAGGCAAGGAACTACTTCAACACCGAGTGCCGTGCCACCATGACCGCGAGCCAGTTCGCGAAGCTGGCGGTGGCGCAGGTCGGCAAGCCCTACGTGCTGGGAGCCGAAGCCGCGATCAGCCAGAACAACCCGGCCAAGTTCGACTGCTCCGAACTGGTGGAGTGGCTCTACGGCCGCTCCGGCAACCGCATCACCGACCTGGCGGCTTCGCAGTACAACGTGACCAAGCCGGTATCGATCGACGCCCCGCAGGTGGGCGACCTGGTGTTCCTGCGCAACAACCCGGCCCGATCCAATGGCATCGGTCACGTCGCGGTGGTCACCAACCAGCTCGACACGGGTGAGTGGGAGATCGTCGAGGCCCGCGGCCGGGCCGATGGCGTGGTCAAGACCACCCTCAGCTACTGGAAGCAGCGCAAGTATTTCGCCGGCCTCCGCCGCTACCCCGGCTTCGCCCTCGCCGACGAGAACGGAGTCACCAAGGGCGCCACCGCGAACGCCTACCAGTACGGCTGCCTGGCGATCACCGTGGGTGGAACCACGATGCGCTACAGCAACTATTCCTCCACCAGCAGCGCATTCGCCGACCGGGCCAGGATCATCACCACCGGCGCCAAGTACGAGGCCGCCCGCGGCGTTCTGGACAACTGGGACGCGTTGGTGGACGAAGTCGCCAAGGCTGACCGTCCGGACACAGCCGCGGCCTACGCACAGAGCCTGCGCGACGTGATCAACAGCTACAAGCTTGCCGACTACAACGTGGTGCCGTTCACCGTGGTGCTGGGCTCCGGCAGCGGAACCGCGAAGGTGACCGCGCTGAAGTACCTCCTCCGCCAGTCGAGGGTCAGCGTCAAGGTCTCCGGCGCCTACGATGCCGCGACCAAGGCTGCGGTGAAGAAGTTCCAGAAGGCCAGGAAGCTCGAAAGCGACGGCGAGGCCGGCCCGAACACGCTGACCACACTCGCTCCTCAGCTCAAGTCCGGTGCGAAGGGCGATCAGGTCAAAGCTCTGCACGCCCTGCTCCAGGACTTCGGCTACCGCACCAACTCCGGCTCGACCTTCGGCAGCACGACCACCGCGGCAGTGAAGGCTTTCCAAGCGGCGGTCGGACTGTCGCCCTCGGGCGTGGCCACTTCGAACACCTGGGCCAAGCTCTTCATGGCCGTCGATCCGGCCCCGGTGCCGACGATCAGCGGCAGTGCGGTCGTTGACGGCATCCTCACCGCTGACCCGGGCGTCTGGGCTGCGTCCGCGACGCTGAGCTACCAGTGGTTCCGCGACGCCACCGCCATTCCCGGCGCCAACGCAGCGACCTACCAGGTGCAAGCAGCGGACATCCGTAGCGCGCTCACCGTCGCGGTCACTGGCAGCCTCGCTCCGTTCACCCCGATCAGCCGCAGGTCCGCGGCAACCGCAGTCGTCGTGCCTGGAACCTTCAGCGCCGCACCGGCGCCGGTGATCAGCGGCACTCCCGCGGTCGGCCAGGAAGTGACCGCGGTCACGGATGGCTGGGCGCCCGCCGAGGTGGCCTTCACCTACCAGTGGTACCGCGGCAAGTCCACGATCAAGGGTGCGACCGAGCGCACGTACGTCCTGCAGGCCAGCGACGTGGGTGCCAAGCTGACGGTCAAGGTGGTCGGCAGCCGCGCGGGCTACACCTCGGTGACCCAGGTCTCCGCCGAACTCGCCGGTGTCGCCAAGGGTGAGTTCGCGGCCCCCGAGCCGAAGCTGTCCGGCAAGGCGAAGGTGGGCAAGAAGGTCACCGTATCCCCCGGCACGTGGGCCGCGGCCAAGGTCAGCTTCAAGTACCAGTGGTACCGCGGCGACTCCAGGATCAAGGGCGCGACCAAGTCCACCTACAAGATCACCAAGTCTGACAAGGGCAAGGTGCTCACGGTCTCCGTGATCGGCTCCGCGACCGGTTTCAACTCAGCGGAGAAGCGCGCCGCCACCGCAAAGGTGAGCTGATCGCCACCAACCACACAGCCAGCCGGCCCATCCCCTCCCCCCGGGCAGAGTGGACGGCCACCGACGAATCGGTCGGACGGGTTGGTCTGGCTACCAGTCGACGCTGGCGCAGGTCACGGTGATCGCGAAGGGCACGGCATTGGCCGACACCTTGCCGTCATCGGTCATGGTGCCGGTGCCGGTCACCTTGAACGTCTCCCCCGTTCGCGACAACTTCGCCGAGGTACCGCCCTGGCCGTTGCCTTTTGCGGTGAGCGTGTGGGTGATCGACTCCGAGTCGGCGCCGAAGTCCATGTCCACCGAGACCGCGGCATCGGCGGCTTCGGTGAGGACGACCTTCACCTCGACGGACTCGAAGAAGTCGGTGGCGTTGTCCGACAAGTGCAGTGTCGGCTTGCCGTCCTTGCGTTGGCACGTGCCCGTCATCTGGTCGGAGACCAGGTTCTCCTGGTACAGCACCAGCTTGCCCTTCCCCTTGGCCGGCAGTGCCGTCGCTGGTGCGCTGGGCGTGGTTGTGGGCGAGCCGGACACGCTCGGTGTCGCAGACGGGGACACGTCGGTGGCGGAGGGCGTGGGCGTGCCCAGCGGCGTGCTCGGCGAGACGCTGGGCACCGGCTGGCTGGCGGGGCCGGACGGACTGATGCCGGCCGGCGGCACCACCGCACAGCTGCTCAGGCCCAGTGCGAGCAGCAGCGCGAACGATGGTCTCGACAAGCTCGACCAGCCGAGATTCGAGCGAGACCGGCCGGGAGTTGACCGGTGGCTGGTCGGCTGCAGAGCGATTGGTGCGCGCATGGCCGCCACCCTACTCGGGCACCCTGCCCGCGAACGGGCGCTCAGCCTTGGGTAAACGCTGATTGACGATCCCTGAGCCGGGCGTTGGGTCGTCCATCCGCACGGTGACTACGGGCTTCGTCAGGCTCAGCCAGCGTTGACCGGCGTTGAGCAGCGGTTCCTCAGGTGTCGAAGCCGCCGAGGCGGGCCACTTCCGCGAACCAGCGGGCGCTGGCCTTCGGAGTCCGGCGCTGGTCCTCGTCCACGCGCACGATGCCGAAGCGCTTGGCGTAGCCGAAAGCCCATTCGAAGTTGTCCAGCAGCGACCAGGCGAGGTAGCCGCGCACATCGGCGCCGGCTTCCATCGCCTCGTGCACGGCAGTCAGATGGCCCTTCAAGTAGGCGAGGCGGTCGGCGGTGTCGTCGACAAACCCGTCCGCGTCCGCGACGTCGTCGAACGCCGCCCCGTTCTCGGTGATCACCAGCGACACGCCGGCGGCCGCAGTGTAGGTGCCGTGCAGCCAGAGCAGCAGGTCGCGCAGGCCGCTCGGATCGATGTCCCAGCCCATCGCGGTCTTCGGCAGCCCGCGATCGACCACGACCGCCTCCGGCGCAGTGATGTTCGGGCTGGCGCCGGCCGGCGGCTCGGCACCGGCCGCGGGGGCAGCCACCAGGTTGGTCGTGTAGTAGTTCACGCCGAGCACGTCGATCGGGGTGGCGATAGCTGCCAGATCGCCGTCGTGCACCAGGTCGTCCGGCCAGATCGAAGCCAGGTCCGTGAGCACGTCGGCCGGGTACTCGCCGGTGAAGATCGGATCGGTGAAGTAGCGGTTGTTGGTGCCGTTCAGCCGCCGCGCGATGTCCACGTCCGCTGATTCATCGGACGCGGCGATGGCCGGAGTGAAGTTCAAGGTGATGCCCAGTTCAGCGTCCGGGTCGGCAGCCCGCAGGGCCTGGATCGTCCAGCCGTGCGCCAGCAGCAGGTGGTGCGCGGCCCTGACGGCGGCCACCGGCTCCGTCTGGCCTGGGGCGTGGTGCCCACCGGCGTAGCTGAGGAACGACGAGCACCACGGCTCGTTCAGGGTCGTCCAGATCCGTACCCGGTCAGCCAGGTGCGCGTGCACCGCCTGGGCGTAGTCGACGAAGCGCTTGGCGGTGTTCCGGTTGGTCCAGCCACCGGGCAGCGAGGCCGGCAGATCCCAGTGGTAGAGGGTGAGCCAGGGTGTGATGTCGTTGGCAAGCAGTTCATCGACCACTCGGGAGTAGAAGTCCATGCCCTTGGCGTTGACGCGGCCCTCGGCGTCCAGCACCCGCGGCCAGGACACCGAGAAGCGGTAAGTGCCGAGGTTGAGTTCGCGCATCAGCGCGATGTCCTCGCGGTAGCGGTGGTAGTGGTCCACCGCCACCAGCCCGTCCTCGCCGTTGAAGATCGCGCCCGGCACCCGGCAGAACACGTCCCAGATCGACTCCTCCTTACCGTCCGCGGTAGCCGCTCCTTCGATCTGGTACGCCGAAGTGGCCGAGCCGAAGCGGAAGGAACTGGGGAATTCGATGTCCATGGGTGGTCCTTTCTGCGGCTGGACGGGTCTGAGCCCGTCCAGCCGGGGAATGCGTTACTCAGTCGAGCTTGCGGCTCTTAAGGCTGCCCTTCAGGTCTGGGACGTCGGCCAGCAGGCGCTTGGTGTAGGCGTTCTTCGGGTCGAAGATCACCGCGTCGGTGGTGCCCTGCTCGACGACCAGGCCGTGCTCCATTACCACGACTTCGTCGGCCAGGTAGCAGGCCTGACCGATGTCGTGGGTGATGAACAGCACGGTCAGGCCGAGGTTTTCGCGCAGGTGCTGCAGCACGTTCAGCGCGCTCACGCGCAGGGACGCGTCCAGCATCGAGGTGGCCTCGTCAGCCAGTAGCACCTTCGGGTTCATCATCAGTGCCCGGGCGATCATCACCCGCTGGCGCTGACCGCCGGAGAGCTGGTGCGGATACTTGTGCACCGCGTCCGCCGGCTTGAGGCCGACGTAGCCGAGGCAGGTCTCGATCAACTCGTCGAGCGTCTCTGCCGACAACCCGGCGGCACCCATCCCCCGCCGCAGCATGTGACCGACGGTGAAGAACTGGTTGAACGATGCGAACGGGTCCTGGAAGACCGCCTGCACGTCGCGCCAGTAGGCCCGCAGTTCAGCGCCCCGGATGTTGGTCACATCCTTGCCGAGGTATGTGATGGTGCCGCTGGTTACCGGCATCAGCCGAAGCAGCATCCGGGCGAGGGTCGACTTGCCCGAGCCGGACTCCCCCACCACGGCCAGCACTTTGCCGGCGTGGAACTCGACGCTGACGTCGTCGACCGCAGTGATGTGGCCACCCGAGACCCGGAACTGTTTGGTCACGTGACTGGCTGCCAGGACGGGCGAGCCTGCGGGCGGAATGGCCCCCGGGTCCAGCGACTTCGGATCGCTCATGCCTGGTTCACCTCCATCGGGACGGTCTCGTTCAAGTGCTCCATGGCCCACCAGCAGGCCACCTCATGCTCACCCTCGTGCAGGAACGCCGGCTCTTCCAGCTTGCAGGCCGGCATCGCGAACTTGCAGCGCGGGTGGAAGCGGCAGCCCGACGGCGGGTTGCCGAGGTTCGGCGGCGAACCGGGGATGCCCAGCACGTGCTTGGTGCGGGTTTCCTCGGTTGGGTCGAGAACCGACGACAGCAGCGCGGACGTGTACGGGTGCCGCGCGTTGTTGACCAGTTCCTCGGTGGGACCGTCCTCGACGATCTTGCCCGCGTACATGATCGCCAGCCGGTCGGTGACCATGCTGAGCACCGGCAGGTCGTGGGTGATGAAGATCACGCCGCGCATGATCTTCGCCTCGACCATCGCCAGCAGCATCTCGATCAGCGCCTTCTGGCTGGACACGTCGAGAGCGGAGGTTGGTTCGTCCGCGATCAGCAACTGCGGGTTGAGCAGGGTGGAGATCACGGTGACCATGCGCTGCTTCATGCCGCCGGAGAGCTGGTGAGAGTAGGAGTCGAGCACCCGGGTGGGCATCTCCAGCATCTTCAGCCGGTCGGTGGCCCGGTCCAGAGCCTCGGCCTTGGTGGTGTCGCGCTTGTGCGCCCGCATCACGTCCACGACCAGGTCGCGGATTCGCAGGGTCGGGCTGATCGCGTTCATCGCGCCTTGTGGCAGCAACGAAACCGTCGCCCCGCGGTGGCCGCGATGCACCTCGTTGGCACCCTTGGCCAGCGTGCTGAGGTCGATCTCGGTGTCGCTGATCTCGAGCTTGCCGGCCACCACGTACAGCGGCGGATTCGCGATCATGGCCAAGGCATTGCCGAGGGTGGACTTGCCACAGCCGGATTCGCCGGCGAGGCCGACGATCTGCCCGTCCGGCACCTCGAGGGTGACGTTGTCGACGGCCGGGACGTCCTTGCCGGTGTCGGCTGCGTAGACGGCGGTCACGTTGCTGGCCCGCATCAAGATGCCGCTCATGCGGTCACCTCCGCGCGCTGGTTCTGCTCGGCGAGCTGCTTGGCTGCTTCGGCGCGACGCGCTGCGGCCTGGGCCAGGTGCTTCTTCTTGCCGCGGCGCAGCCTCGGGTTGAACACCTCGTCCAGCGACGACTGCAGGTAGAGCAGCGCGAAGCTGATCAGGGTCAGCACGATCGTGGGCGGCAGGAACGCCCACCACGCGCCGGTGGCCACGGCCTGGAACGCCAGCGCCCAGTGCAGCTGCATGCCGAGCGAGTTGGTGCCGGACGGACCGAGACCGAGCATCGACAGCGTCGACTCGGCCAGGATGGCGCTGGCCAACTGGAGCACCCAGGCCATCACCACGTAGCTGGCCAGGTAGGGCAGCACATCGAAGATCAGGATGCCGCCAGTGCGGGCGCCCGACAGCTTGGCCACGTCGATGTGTTCTCGAGTGGCAACCGAACTCGCCTGGGCTCTGACGGCTCGGGCCGTCCAGGGCCAGGACGTGATGCCGATCACCAAGGCCAACCCGACGATGCCCTTCAGGAACGGAATGTCAGTGCTCTGCAGCGAGATCGAGATCAGGATCAGGATCACGATGGACGGGATCGCCAGCACGATGTTGGTCATGCCCATCAGCAGCTCCTCCAGCCAGCCACCGATGTAGCCGGCCAGGATGCCGATGAACACGCCGATCACCACAGCCAGCGTGCCCGCGAGCAAGCCGTTGATCAGGGAGTTGCGGGTGCTGGCCATGAGCACGGCGAGCACGTCGTAGCCGAAGTTTTCCGTGCCGAGAATGTGCTCGGCCGATGGTCCGTCGTAGAGCGAGCCGACCTTCTCGTCCGGTGCGAACGGGTAGAAGAGCGGGCCGACGAAGGCCAGCAGGGCGATGATCACGATCAGCCCGGCCGAGACCCACAGCCTGGGCCCGAAGTTCAGGCTGCGCCAGGCTGGCTTGGCCTTGGCCTTTGGTGTGGACGGCTCCGGCGGGAGGAGGGGACCTTCGGTCTCGGCAGCGACCGCGCTGCTCTGGATGTTGGTCATGTCACTTCTCCCCGGACTTCGAAGCGCGGATGCGGGGGTCGATGAAGCCGTAGAGGATCTCGACCGCGTAGTTGGCCACGAGCACGGCCACCGTGATGATCAGCGTGACCGCCTGCACGACCGGGTAGTCGTTGGAGGCGATCGCGTTGAACAGCAGTGAGCCCATGCCCGGGTAGCTGAACACCAGTTCGGTGATCAGAGCGCCGCCGACCATCGTGCCGATGCTCAGGGCGAGACCGGTGATCTGCGGCAACATCGCGTTGTTGAAGATGTAGGTGGTCATCTTGCGATCGCCGATGCCCAGGCTGCGGGAGTAGTTGACGTAGTCGGAGCCGAGTTCGTAGATGGCCATCGAACGCATGCCGACCGCCTGGCCACCAATGTTGATCACCAGCAGCGAGATGAACGGCAGCCACCAGAACTGCAGCGCGTCGGAGAAGAACTCCCAGCTCCACTCCGGACTCATGCCCAGTGAGTAGGCGCCGCCCGGCGGGAACCACCCCAGCACCACGGCCAGCGTGTAGAGCAGGATGATCGAAAGGCAGTAGTAGGGCATCGAGGAGAACAGCAAGGAGGTGGTGAACACCGACTTGTCCCAGGAGCCGCCCTTGTAGGCGGCGACGGCCCCGAGGACGTTGCCGATGATCCAACCCAGAATGATGGCTGGAAGTTGGAGTACCAAGGTGTAAGGCAGCGACTGGGCGATCAGCTCGGCCACCGGTGTCGGATAGAACGAGAACGACGCGCCCAGGTTGCCTTGGAAGGCGCTGGTCACATAGGTCACGAACTGACTCCATAACGGCTGGTCAAGTCCGAACTCACGCATGAACTGTTCGTACACGCGTGCCTGTGCCTCCGAGGATTGGCCGCCCTGGCCCATTCTGGAGACGATCACGTCGACCGGGTTACCCGGGATCACCCTTGGTAGCAGGAAGTTCAAAACCACTGCTACCAAGAGTGCACCCAGATACCACACGGTCTTATTGGCGAGATAGCGCCGTAGACCCATGGCAGTCCAACTTCTCTAGATCGTCGCTGACTCAGCCGGCGATCTTCTGGATCTTGTACATCCAGGTGTTGCCTGCGCCACGGAACATCGGCGGCGCGTAGGAGTTCTTCTCATCCGGCCAGTTGAAGAAGTTGGTCGCGTTGTACTCGTAGAACTCGTCCGGACGGTACATGATCGGGCAGGCCGGCACCTCCTTGCGGTAGAGCGCGTCCAGCTTGTCGTAGGCGGCCTTCTTCGCGGCGTCGTCCACAGCCTGAGAAGCCTCGGTCAACAAAGCCTCGACCTCGTCGTTCTTCCAGCGACCGTAGTTGGCGAAGGTGGTCTTGCCCAGCGGCTGCATTTCGGCCTGGCTCATGATGTCCTTGAACCGCGCCCACGGGGTGGCCGGGTTCACGCCGGAGACGTACCAGACCGCCATGTCGAAGGTGCCGCCCTGGATGGCCTGGGTGGTCTCGGCCTGCTGCGGGAAGTTGGTCGAGCAGTCGATGCCGATGGCCTTCAGGCTCTTCGCGATGATCTCACACGACGCGTTCCAGTCGGTCCAGCCGGTCGGGGTGATCAGCTTGTACGGGCCGAGCTTGGTGCCATCGATCTCGTAGATGCCGTCCGAGCCCTTCTTGGCGCCGGCGTCGGTGAGGATCTTCTCCGCAGCGGCCGGGTCGTACTTCCAGCCGTTGGCGGTCGCGTCCGCTTCGTTGAAGAACTTGCTCTCCGCGCCCTCGGGCAGGATCAGCGAAGCCTTCACCTCTGCGGAGTAGCCCGACATGGCCGTCTCAGCGATGGACGCGTAGTCGATGGCCGAAGCGATCGCCTTGCGGACGGCCGGGTTGTCCAGGCCCTTCTTGGTGGTGTTCATCAGCAGCATCGGCATCGAACCCGGCACGTAGTACGGCTTCTCCTTCAGGTAGGTGCCGACCGGCTTGCCGCCCTCCCACATCTTCCAGATCTGGGACACGAACTGCTGCATGACGTCCAGCTCGCCGGCCTGGAACTTGATGTTGCCGTCCTCATTGGACTTGAAGATCGGGTGGATGATCTGCTTCATCACCGGCAGGCCGCCGTAGAAGGTCTGGCCCCAGTACTTGTCGTTCCGGGTCAGCACGACCTGGGTCTGGTCGGCCTTCTCGAGGGTGAACGGGCCGGTACCGATCGGCTTGTCCATGACCTCGGTGGGCAGCTTGTCATCCGCGATGCCGGAGAAGACCGCCGACGGCAGGATGTAGGTCTCGGTGAGCATCCGCAGCACGTTGCCCACGTTCTTGGTCTTCTGGTTGACCTTCACCACGACGGTCTTGTCGTCGGTGGCCTCAATCGAGTCGGCCAGCTGCCAGAAGGAGGCGACGGTGATACCGGTGTTCTTCTTGCCCAGCTCGTAGGACATGACGACGTCCTTGGCGGTGCAGGGCGAGCCGTCGGAGAAGGTGACGCCGTCCTGCATGGTCAGGGTGATGCTGGTGGTGCCGTCGACCTTGTACTCCTTCGCCAGGCCCGGCATGATCTCGCCGGTCGCGATGTTCCAGCGCAGCAGGCTCTCGTAGACGATCTGCATGACGTTGGCGGCTGCCGGCCAGGCAGCGGTCGGCGACAGCGGGTTGAAGGTGGCCGGGGGGCCCCACTGGAAGCCGGCGATCAGCAGGGCATCAGCGGTGTTGCCCTTGCGACCAGCGCCGAACTTACCGTTGTTGCCGATGCCGAGTTTCTCTGCCGGAGCCGCGCTGCCGCTGGTGGCACCACCGCTGGTCGGGCTGGCCGCGCCGCCGGACGAGCACGCCGCGAGGGCGATCCCACCGGCAACGACGCCACCGGCGATCAGGAACGACCGCCGCGACGGCTTCTCGAAGATGGATTCTGACATTTGTTCCTCCAGTTATCTGGCCCTCCATTGGGCCGGTTTCGGGTGGATGTTCGGAATGGGACTTGCTCGTTAGTGCTGGCTGCCGGCCTTACGGCCGGGACGGTCAGGAAACCCTCATGGGGCCTCGCTCGGGGTCGGGTGGGGATCGAGTGCTCGCAGGACGGGGGCGTCGGTGAGCCGGGCCAGCTCGCTCGCGGTGAAGGTCCCGCGGACGTTGAACTGGTGCGATTCACCTGGGAAGAGGTCGATCAGCGCGCTGTCGGCCCAGGCGTCCTCATCAACCCGGTCGGGGAACAGACAGAGTGCGCGGACGAAGGACTTCGCGGTCACGGTGATCGCGGCTCCGTCCGCGGTGGCCACGGCCCGGGCCTCGAACTCCGGCGTCGGCAGGTCGGCATTGACGTCCGGCAGCAGCAGGCGGACGCAGCGCTCGGCGCCGTCCGCGGTGGCGACCAGCGCGAGGCCGGATTCGAGCGGAACGGGGTCGGTGACGGTCACGTCGACACGCGCCCGTGCCGGCACCTCGCGGCTGAACCGCTTCTCCCAGACGATCTCACCGGTCAGCCGACGGAGCTGGACGGTGCCATCGACCAGCCACGCGTCCGTGCCGTCGTTGACGACGGCAAGCCGCCACTGGCCCTCCTCGAACTGGAAGGTGAGCAGCCGGTCGGCGTACGCCGAACGCAGCGCGTACCACAGCGGCTTGCGGCGGGCCACCGGAACGCCGGCGGCATTGGTGCCGAGATCCAGGGCTGCCCAGGAGGTGACCGGCCAGCAGTCGTTGAGTTGCCACACGATCGAGCCGTGACAGCGGCCGCGCAGCGAGCGCCAACGGTCGATGCCGTAGCGCACCGCGTTGGCCTGCTGCAGCTGCATCAGGTAGAGCCATTCGTCGAAGTCAGCGACGCTTTCGCCCGGCTGCGGCAGGTGCCCGGCAATTCCTGCGTTGAGTTTGCCGTTGCCACCGGCGGCCTTCTGGTGGACCAGCATCGCGCTGGTCGTAGCGCCACGGTCGGCCACATCAAGGGTGCGCGCCCAGGTGGCGTAGGTGGCCGGCCCCTGATAGCCGAACTCGGAGACGAAGCGCGGCGAGTAGTCGTCGTAGCCGGTGTAGTCGCGCTCGTTCCAGACGTCCCAGATGTGGATGCAGCCGAAGTTCGGGTCGTTCGGCCGGATCTCCGGCGAACCGGACGAGGGGCTGCCGTGCCAGTACGGGCGGCTGGGGTCGAGCTCGGCCAGGATGCGCGGGAACATCTCGTAGTAGTAGCCCGCACCCCAGGTGAGGTCGCCACCGGGCTGGTTGGCCCAGTCCCACTCGTCCCTGCCCCAGATGTTCTCGTTGTTGCCGTTCCAGATCACCAGGGACGGGTGCGCGGAGAGCCGCATGATGTTGTCGCGCGCCTCGGCCTCGAACTCGCTGGCGAAGGGCTCTTCCTCCGGGTACGCCGCGCAGGCGAGGGTGAAGTCCTGCCACACCATCACACCGAGTTCGTCGCAGGCGTCGTAGAAGGCCTTGGTCTCGTAGATGCCGCCGCCCCAGATCCGCAGCAGGTCGATGTTGGCGTCCTTGGCCTGCTGAATGCGCTCGCGGTAGCGCTGCGGGGTGACCCGGGTCGGGAAGCAGTCGTCCGGAATCCAGTTGGCACCGCGGACGAAGACCTCAGTGCCGTTGATCACCAGGGCGAACTTGGCGCCGGTTCCGTCCGCGTCCGCGGTGGTGTCCAGCGCGGTGCCGCGAAAGCCGGTGCGACGATGCACGCGATCGAGGACCGCCACGTCGTTGTGCAGCAGGATCTCGAGGTCGTAGAGCGGTTGGTCGCCCAGGCTGTGCGGCCACCAGGGCTGGATGCCGGTGATGTCGAGGGTGGCCCGCGTCCAGTCCTCGGCGTTCACACCGACCGTGGCTTCAAGGTCGTTGCCGGTGAGCTTCACGGTGAGCGCGGCGAAGCGGATCTTGCCGACGAGCTGCGCGTTGACCTCAAGGTGGCCGATCCAGGTGCCGTCGTCGGCCTGGCTGGCCGTGGCCTGGACGCTGACGTCGAGCACCTTCGCGGTGTCCCAGCCGCGCAGCTCGATGTCCTTCCAGATGCCGGCGGTGATCAGCCGTGGGCCCCAGTCCCAGCCGAAGTTGCAGGCCATCTTGCGGATCAGGTTGTACGGGTCGCGTTCGACGTGGATGCGCTCCCCCACCAGGGCGGCCATGCGTTCGGCGTGCTCAAGGGCCGGCGCGAAGACGATCTCGATCACGTTCGCACCTGCCACCAGCGCCGACTTGGCGTCGAACAGGTTGCGGCGATGCATGTTCTCGCTATGGCCGAGGTTGTGCCCGTTGCAGTACACGTCGGCGACCGTGTCGAGGCCATCGCAGACCAGGTCGCAGTAGTCGGCTTCGAGCAGCGGGTCGTCCTCTTCGAGGTCGAAGCGTCCGGTGTAGGTCCAGGTCTGTCGGCCGATCCAGTGCTGCTCGCCCTCAGCGGTGCCCAGGTACGGGTCGCGGAGCAGTCCGGCAGCCATCAGATCGGTGTGGACGCAACCTGGCACGGTGGCCGGGATTCCATCGCTGAGCGCCGCCCTGAGATCGCTGGGAACCTCATCGAAGGGATCTGACGAAGGCTCGGCACGCACCGTCCACTCAGCATCGGCCAGATTCATCCGAACCTGCTCCACTGATCCTCCTCGACCGGTCGACATGTGCCTGGTGGGGCGGTACCAGTCGTTGCCGAGCTGGCGCTGACCGCCTCTTCGAAGCCAACAACTCGCAAGCTAGCACAGACAGAAAGCGCTCTCATCGTCTTGAAACCTGATTTCTCACGACGAGCGCAAATCGTTACCTTGCCGAGACCTGTCACCGCGTCAACAACCGGCAAACCACCTTTGAGTAGGCACTGGACGGTCCGCACCGGCCAAACCAGCCGGCTGCAAACTCCCCGTCCACTCCTCGCTGGAAGGGGGGCCCGGATGCAACGCCGAGCCCCGAAGTGGGTAGGAGGTCGCCATGAACGATTCGTCCGCCGAGATCTACGATGGTTACCACATTCAGGGTGGGATCGCCGACCGCCGCCACGGCGCCCAGGCCGGCCGCCCGGGCACTAAAGTTCAGATTGAACCGATGAAGCGACCTGGTGCGGCAGGTCGACCCGCGGCAGCGGCTGCGGATTCGGGCAGGACCGACGATGATGGCGCTTCCAAGGCGCCGGCACCGGTCAATGAAAGAAACCACAATCAGGTTTGGCTAGAGGTGGTGGGCATGGCGAATGAACTCCCCTGGGAGCGGCTGCCGCTGCGTCGCGTACCCACTCAGAAGCGCTCCCGGGACAAGGTTTCCCGAGCCCTGGTTGCAGCGGACGCCCTGGTCCGCGAGGAGGGTCCGGAGGCGATCAACCTGCCTCGGGTCGCCGAACGCGCCGGAGTGAGTGTCGGCGCGCTCTATCAGTACCTCCCCGATCGTGAATCCATCGTCGGCGCGTTGGTATGGCGCTACCACGCCCGCCTGGAGGCGTTGCTGGAAGGGGCCGTGGCTTCTGCCCGGCGGGAGCCGCCGTCCGGGGATCCGGTCGAGTACGCACTCGAATCGGTGGTGGAGATCTACCGCGAGGAGGAGGCTGCGCGTCCGCTGCGTTCGTTCGGCAGTTCCCCTGAACTGCAGGCACAGCGTCAGGCACACCGGGCTCGGATGGCGTCGAAGGTGGCCGAACTGATGCAGGCTGCCGGCACCCGCCCCGAGGACCGCGACACCACCAGCATCATGGCCCAGGTGGCGTTCGTCGCCGCGGACGCGGTGATCCAGGACACCTTCAACTACCCGGAGGATGAGCGTCCGGAGCGGCTGCGCGAACTGGGTCGGCTACTGCACTCGTACCTGAAGTTGATACCGCGCGCCTGACGTCACCCGCCCAACGCCGCGGGCTGTGCCGGATTCGGGCCAAATGCCACGGTGACCGGGGACTGCCCCCGTAATCCCAGGTCACCGCATGGTCGGCTGCAAGGTCGGAATCCCCACCAAGTCAGTGCCACCGTTTCGTTGTGCGCTAGCACCGACTGCCATGCCCCCGACATCTAGCACCGACTGCCATGCCCCCGACATCACGATCGGAAACGGCGACTGATTACCGTTGCTGAATCTAGACCTCCGCACCCCTTTCGACAGCGGTGTCCGGCGCGTCCGGAGGGCCAAGAATTGCTGAGTTTCAGCCGGCGAGCGCCGTCGGCCGACGCGTCCGTCCTCGCATGGGACGATGGAGCGTCATGCGACTAACCGACCTGATCCCCGAAGCGGGGCCCACCGACCCCGACGCCCTGTACTCGGCCTTCATCGACGCTGCGGCGGCGGACGGCATCACGTTGTACCCGCATCAGGACGAGGCGATCGTCGACATCCTCACCGGCGCGAACACGATCATCACCACACCAACCGGTTCAGGCAAGACACTGATCGCCACCGCCGCGCATTTCG
>JAKOQD010000290.1 GCA_029778515.1 Actinomycetes bacterium | reverse complement strand
TTCGAATCCCATTGGGGGCACGGTTGAAAGTCACACCGAGACGCATGATTTGGTAGCCCGCCACGGCCAGACCGTCGTGGCTTACGCCACCAAAGCTGAGACTCTTGGCCTACCCCACCCCAGCTGGAACACTAATCCGAGCCTGTCGAGACCCGACCGAAATTCAGGGTTGCGGATCAGGGTTGGCCCGGGGCGGAACACAGCAGCCTCTCAGGAGCGTTATCTACCATGGAACCCGACGACGGTCCCCGCGCCTGAAGATGGGAGCATCCGTCGCCCACCCAAGGAGGAACACCCAATGCGCAGCACCAACCCGGTCCTGTCCAAGCCGGACACCTGGCAGGTCGACCCGGCACAGACCCAGGGCCAGTACCAGGCTCAGTACGGCCAGCCGGGCCAGTACGCCCAATACGCCCAATACGCTCAGCCCGGGCAGCCGGGTGGCTACGTCCAGGATCCCTACCAGCAGGCACCGGTCGTGCCGCAGGCTCCGGGACGGATGACCATCGACGACGTAATCACCAAGAGCGCCATCACGATGGGCACGCTCATGGTCGTCGCGGCACTCACCTTCGTGTTCATGCCGGCCCAGATCCTGTTCCCGGCAGCTATGATCTCGGCAGTGGTCGCGTTCGGCACCGTGCTGCTGGTCAGCTTCCGGCGCGCGCTGAACCCGGCCTTCGTTCTCGCCTACGCGGCCATCGAGGGCGTGTTCATCGGTGCGATCAGCAAGGTGTATGAGGACGCCTGGAATGGCATCGTGCCCGCGGCACTGATGGCCACCCTGGTCGCTGCTGCCGCCACGCTGGGCGCGTACAAGTTCTTCCGGATCAAGGTCACCAGCAAGTTCCGCAAGATGGTGATGATCGGGACGATCGCCTACGCCGGCGTGCTGTTCGTGAACATGATCCTGTCCTTCTTCGGCATGGGCTTCCTGTTCTCCAGCGGCAACCTCGGCCTGCTGTTGCTGATCTCGGCGCTCGGCGTCGGTCTGGCCGTGTTCAACCTGATCCTCGACTTCGACTACATCGAGCAGGGGATCGCCATGGGCGCCAGCGACACCGAGTCCTGGCGTGCGGCGTTCGGTCTCACCGTCACGATGGTGTGGCTGTACATCGAGATGTTGCGGCTGCTGTCGTACTTCCGCTCCAACTAGCTCGAACCTGAACGAGGGCCCCGGTGTGCCGCCGGGGCCCTCGTCGCGTTTCGGTTCGGTCGATCAGCTGACCAGGTCGGGCCAGGCTTGATCCAGGTCCCGCAGGTGCCGCTCCAACAGCGACTTCGCGCTGGCCGACCACGGAGTTTGCGTCCACTGCTGGATCGGCACCCACTTCGCGGCCGCGGTCGTCCCGCCCCAGTCGTGTACCACCGGGTCGGACGGTTCGACGCAGCGCGCGGCGTAGATGATCCGCACGGCATGGAAGTCCTCGACCACCCGCGACGGCGAGCGGCCGATCCAATGGTCGGTCTGCACATCGATCAGGTGGGAGATCTCCGCCTCCTGACCGGTCTCCTCGGCGATCTCGCGGATCAGCGCCTGGCTTGGTCCTTCCCCGAAGTCGATGCCCCCGCCCGGCAGCCCCCACAGCCCGCTCACCGCGGTGAGGTCGGAGAACTGCGTCGCCAGCAGCCCGCGCCGCGACAGCACGATGCCGTACGCGGCCAGCCGCTGCCGCACGACCGGCGGGTCGGCGTCCGACAGTTCCAGATCGGGATCCATCGAGCGGGTCTTCGCCGAACGCAACTCACTGCTGCGGCCGTGCCGGCCAACCTGAACGGTGAGGGTCAGCTCGGGCGCGCTGCCGGTTGCCGAGAGCGGACGGACGATGCGGTAGCCCAGTTCCCAGGCGAGGCGGTGCGGGTCGACCCCGTGCGGCAAGGGTCCGGTGAACACCGGGGTACCCCCGGCCACCTCGACACCGATGATCCGCATCTGTCCATCATGGCACCAAGTCCGCGGCAACCAAGCCGGCCACCCGCCCGGCAACCCAGCCGCGCTAACCCGCGGTGGATATGCTCATCCTGGCGTCTGGAGTCAGGAGTCAGTTATGCAGTACAACGAGAACGCACGGCTCGACCCGTCCCAGATGGGCTCCGGCGGCGGCAGCAAGCGCGGCGGCACGATGGCCATCGGTGGTGGTGTCGGCATCCTGGCCATCATCCTGGCGATGGTTTTCGGCATCAATCCGAGTTCGATCCTCGGTGGCACCAGCGGCGCTGAGCAGGCCCAGACCTCGACGAACGAGTGGGCCAAGTGCCAGACCGGCGCCGACATCGCCGCCGATCGTGACTGCCGCTTCGTCGCCTACACCAACTCGATCCAGTCCTACTGGCAGCAGGCGTACCCCGGTTACGAGGTCACCCAGACCAAGTTGTTCAGCGGCCAGCAGGCCACCGGTTGTGGCACCGCGACGTCGGCCGTCGGGCCGTTCTACTGCCCGGTGGACAAGGTCGTCTACCTCGACCCGAGCTTCTTCGACCAGATGTTGGAGGGCCAGCTCGGCGCTGCCGGCGGCGATGCCGCTGAGGCCTACGTGATCGCCCACGAGTACGGGCACCACATCTCCAACCTCACGGGTGTGCTCTCGCAGGTGCAGTCGGCTGGGCTCTCCCAGGCCGGCGCCAAGTCGGGCCAGGTACGCCTTGAACTTCAGGCCGACTGCTACGCAGGGGCGTGGCTGGCCAACTCCACCAAGGACCCGAACTCGCCGATCAAAGCCATCACCCAGGATGACCTGAGCCGGGCCGTGGACGCAGCCCTCGCCGTCGGCGACGACCGGATCCAGATGGCCTCCACCGGTACGGTTTCGCCGGAGTCGTGGACGCACGGCTCGTCGCAGATGCGCAAGTACTGGCTCGCCCAGGGCTTCAACAGCGGCGACCCGAGCAAGTGCAACACCTTCGCGGCGGACGCCAAGCTGAGTTGATCAAATACCTCGGCTCGAAGCGCCGCCTGGTCGGCGAGTTGGGCCGGATCTTCGAGCATTGTGGCGCCACGACCGCGCTCGACCTGTTCACCGGCACCACCCGGGTGGCCCAGGAGTTCTCCCGGCTCGGTGGGTTCGTGACCTGCGTCGACACCGCCGCCTACGCCGAAGTGCTCGCGCAGTGCTACGTGGTCACTGACTCCGGCCAGGTCGATGCCGACGAGTTGGCCGAGGCGCTGGCGCGGCTGGCCGCGCTGCCGGAGCGGCGTGGCTACGTCACCGAGGTGTTCTGCGAGCGGGCACGCTACTTCCATCCCGACAACGGTCGCCGGATCGACGCGATCCGGGCCGGTATTGACGATCTCTACGGCGACCACCCACTGCGTCCGGTGCTGTTGACCGCGCTGCTGGAGGCCGCCGATCGGGTCGATTCCACCGTCGGACTGCAGATGGCCTACCTCAAGGAGTGGGCTCCCCGCGCTCTGCGTCCGCTGCAGTTGGTCGCCCCGAAGCTCACGCCCGGCACTGGTCGGGCGATCCGCGGGGACGCGGTCGCGCTGGCCGCTGAACTTGGGCCGTTCGACCTCGCCTATCTCGACCCGCCCTACAACCAGCACCGCTATTACACCAACTACCACGTCTGGGAGACGCTGGTCCGCTGGGACGCCCCCGAGCACTACGGGGTCGCCTGTAAGCGCTCGGACGCGCGCGAAGCCGCCAGCCGGAGCCCGTTCAACTCGCGGCGCACCATCGCACCGACGCTGGCCCAGGTGATCGCTGAGGTGCAAGCCACCCACGTGGTGGTTTCGTTCAACAACGAGGGTTTTGTGCCGCTCGACGACCTGATCGACATGTGCGCAGCGCGCGGGCACCCGGTGCAGGTCTTCGCCTTCGACACCCGCCGCTACATCGGGCAGCGGCTTGGCGTCTTCGGTCCGGACGGACGCCGGGTCGGCGAGCCCGGACCGGAGCGCAACGTCGAGTACGTCCTGGTCAGCAGTCCGGCCGGCCAGGTCGGCTGAGCCGGTCGAAGCCGATCCTCCGCAAGCGGGAAACGGCTTCGCCTACCGCGATTCCGACGCGCGAGCACTCCGGACGGGGCGGCGGGCTCACGGCCAAGTTGGCCCGCCAAGGCACGAATTGCGTCATGCGTCGGCCACGGCCGCGTTTCCCCAGCCGACGCTTGGCGGGTGTGACCGGCCTGGATTGTCGCGATCTCGCGATGATCGCGCCGGGCTACAGCTGGCTCCCGGCGTCGGCTTCGTAGCTCAGCTTCGAGATTGCGACAGCCCGCCGCCGCCTCCGTCCGCGAGAGGTGGCCTGAGCCTCGGCAAGTTCAGGGGTTCGTCCAGACTCAGCTTGGTTCAGGTGCTGACCACGTTCCCCGCAAGATCGGTGACCACAACTTTCGGGCCGATCGTGAAGTGCATCCGCGGGACGCCAAGTGCGTCCCGGTCATCGATGACGACGCTCCACTTCGACTGTTCCGGGATCTCGGACGTGCCACGCAGCCCGTCAACCACCCGCCAAATGGCGGCCGCGTCGACCGAGGCGGCGTTGAACATGGGGAGTTCGAGCTTCTCCGCGCGGACGTTGGTGGTCACCGGCACCTTCTGAGTGCGGGTCCGCCTGGTGGTCGTTTCAGTGTCCGCGGGGAAATCCACCCAGGCACCCTGGTCAGATTCCACAGTGATCGATGCGACCGTGGACCGCGTCCCGATCGCCTCCTTCAGGCCCTGTGCGATTCCGCCGGGGGTGTCGAAGTCGAGCACTGGCAACAGGCTTCCGTCCGGGTTGAAGAACACCGTTCGGGACTCCGGCACGGTCGAGACCGACATCACCACCTCACCGCCGGAGTAGTCGACGATGGTCAGGCTCTGGTCCTGCTCGGAACCGGCCATGCCGGCTGCGGCTCGGAAAAGGGCGCCGACATCGTTGATATTGAACCTGGAGATGCTGAACGTCGACTGGTCCACGTAAGCCAGGTCGCTGGGCACCTGCGCGATCTCGCCGCCGCGGTACGCCCAGGTCGTGGGCTGATGGGCGTCGTCCAGCACGCTCACCTGGACGGTCGATTCGGTGATCTCCACCATCAGCGCTGCGGTGCTGTTCGCCTTCGCCATCAGTTGCTTGACCATCGCGGTCGCAGACCCGGGCTCGGTGAAGTCGGAGGCGGACGGGCTCGCGGTCGCCGAGGGTGCGGTTGGTGACTTGGAGGTTTCGAGCTGTGCGCACCCCGAGACCAAGATCGCGGCCGCAGCGATCCAGGCGGTCGCGAGTCGAGACGGGGTGCTCACCTGTCGAGCTTACCGTCAGCCCGATTGGCAGACTGGGGGCGTGCTCGACCTCACCCTGGACTCCGCGGCCCTGGCCCCGCTGCTGATCGGGGCCACGGTGCGTTTCGGTGAGGTGACGATCGAGCTGACCGAGGTGGAAGCGTACGCGGGGATGGATGATCCGGCCGCGCACGCGTTCGCCGGGCCGCGGCCACACAGGTTGGACCTGTTCGCGCCGCCCGGAACGCTCTACTGCTACCTCTCCCACGGCCTGCACATCTGCGGCAACATCACCTGCGGCGACGGCTCGGGTGCGGCGATCCTGCTGCGTGCCGGACGCGTGCTGGCCGGGCTGGAGGTAGTGCGCGCCCGCCGTTCGGGGGTTGCGGACGTGGCGCTGGCCCGAGGCCCGGGCAATTTCGGGCGTGCGATCGGCTGGACGCTGGCTGATTCGGGACGCCGCTTCGGCGAGGGCGAGCTGGAACTTCTGCCTGCGACCGAACCACGGACGGTTGCATCCGGCCCTCGGGTCGGGGTGACCGTGGCGCACGTCCGCCCGTGGCGCTTTTGGGCCGACGGCGATCCGACCGTCTCGGCCTACCGGGCGAGCCCCCGGATCCCGCCGGGCAGCCAGAACTGGTGACCGGCGGTCTGAGCACCGGGGACGGTTCCAGATACGTCATCCCGGCGTAGGCCGGGATGACCTTCGGTGTCCAACTAGGGGCCGGCTGAACTCATCCGGCCAGTTGGGTAGCTCAGGGACCGGCTTGCGTCGGCGGCTCGTCGTCCTGGTCGGCGGCCAACTCGTCGATGACGGCGTGCTCGGCGTCCCACTGGTCGATGCGATGGGCGGTCCGGGAGACCAGGTGGCCGGACACCGGGGCGGTCATCACCTGCATCAGCACGGCGAAGGTGAGCAGGGTGAACACTTTCGGGTCCCGCAGGGTGAGGGTCACGCCGAGCAGCACCAGCAGCAGTCCGAAGACGGAGGGCTTGGTTGCCGCGTGCATCCGGGTCAGCGGGTCGGGGAACCGCACCAGGCCGATCGCGGCGGCCAGGCAGAACAGGGCGCCGAAGGCCAGGCTTAGCGCCCCGAGATAATCCAGCACCAGTTCAACGTTCATCGTCGTCCTTCATGGCCTTCCGGCGGCTGACCAGCTTGCGGACGCCCGCCGACGAGGTGATCAGCCGGGCCACTCCGACCGCCCCGGTGAATCCGACCAGCGACAGCCCCAACAGGATCGGCAGGCCGGTCGCGTTGCGGGCGAGCACCGAGTAGAGAGCCGCCGCGGCGATGGCGATCGCGACCATCACGTCCGAGGCGATGATGCGGTCGAGCCCGGTCGGACCCTGCACCATGCGCCAGAGTGTGAGCACCGCGGACGCGAACAGCAGCAGCGCCGCGATTCCGATGATGACGATCATTGCCGCACCGCCTCAATGTCCGACTTGCTGCCGAACGCCTCCACCACCCGGCGCTCGAGCGCCAGGGCGTGCTTGCGTTCGCGCTTTACCGCGGCCGCGTCCGGCAGGTCGAAGACGTGCAGGAACAACAGGCGCGGGTGCCGGCTCACCTCCACGACCAGGGTGCCGGGGACGATCGAGATGAGTTGCGCAACCATCACCTGGTAGAGGTCGCTGTTACTGCGTAGCGTGACCTTGACGACGCCCGGACGCAACTCCAGTCGCGGCCGGATCGCCACCATCGCCAGATGAACGGACGCCACCGCCAGATCCCGCAGCTGTGTGAACAGCAACAGCAGCGCCCGGCCGACATGCACCCGTCCGTAGTACCGGATCGGGGCCAGCCAGAACACCACGGTCACCAGCCAGCCGAGCAGCGCGCCGTAGAGGATGTTCAGCAGGGACGCATCCCCCCAGAGCAGCACCCAGACCAGGGCCAACAGGACGATTGCACGCCACTGGAAGCGGAACCGAAGCCGATTGGAGGCGTTCATCGCACCCCCTCCGGGAGCACGGCGGTGATGTAGCTGCGGTCGAACAACGC
>JAKOQD010000289.1 GCA_029778515.1 Actinomycetes bacterium | reverse complement strand
CGTGCCCCCAATGGGATTCGAACCCATACTTGAGCGGGTTTAAGCCGCTTGCCTCTGCCGGTTGGGCCATGGGGGCCGCGGCATGAGTCTACGGCGGGGTCGGCGCGAAGCCGCTCGGAACGCAAACCGGGTGCTTGGCCGAAAATCGATCCTCGTTCACCCGCTTGAGTGAAGGGATGATTCGGCTGTCCGCGCGGCGGGCGGTCATCGCCCACCGAATGATCAGCAGACTGGGATCAGCGCCGCTGCGGTGGCGCCGCGCTTCCGCGCTCGATCAACTGCGGCAACCGGAGCAGCGGGTTGGGGTGTCGTAGTCGTTGAGCACAGCTAGCATCAGCTCCATCGCGTCCCTGCCCACTTGCGCAAAGTCCTGGTGCATGGTGGTCAGCGGGGGGCGAGAAGTGCGCCGCTTCGGGAATAACGTCGAAGCCCACCACGCTCACCTGTCCCGGAATGGACCGGCCCGCCTCGGTGAGCGCGTGCATCAGGCCGAGCGCCATCTGGTCGTTGGCACAAAACACGGCCGTCAACGTCTCGGTGAGCAGGTGCCGTCCGGCCGCATAAGCACTGTCGGGCGACCAATCCCCGGGTAACGGTTCATGGGCCACCAGGCCGTGCTCGCCGAGGGCGTCGCGCCAACCGCGGATGCGTTCGATCGCGTCCATCGAGTCGGAAGGTCCGCTCACGTGGCGGATGTCGGTGTGCCCCAGCTCAATCAGGTGCCGAACCGCACGCCGGGCGCCCTGGTACTGGTCGAGCGACACCCGATGCAGCCCGGAGCCCTGCGACGCCACCGCAAGAAAGGGCACGCCCAGCTCCATGCCCTGCAGGATGCCGAGCACCGAACGACTGGACGTGATCAGGATGATCGCCTCCACGTTCTGCCGCACCAGCACCTCAGCGGCCTGACGCAGCGCCGGCGCGTCCGTTCGGCGGAGGCTCGCCATGATCACCGCATAGCGCTCGTCGCGCGCCGCCTCGTTGATATGCACAGCGGAGGTCGAAGGGCCGAAGTCGGGCGAGTCGGTGGTGATCAGCCCGATCGTCCGCGAACGCCGGGTGACCAGCGCCCGAGCAGCCGGGGACGGGATGTAGCGCAACTGCTTGATCGCTCGCTCCACCCGCTCCCGGTGGCCGGACGGACGTTCGCCAGCGCGTTGAGCACCCTGGAGACAGTCTGGTGGGACACCCCCCAGGCGCGCGACATCGAAGATCGTCGCGGCTCTTGCGCGTTCGTCCTCGTGCACGCCCGCTGGCTTCCTCGTGGTGGATCCCTCGGGCGCTGATGCTCCCGTCCTCGATCGCTCAAGTTCTCCTGGATGTGAGCACCTTCTGCAGGATGATGAACACCAGCAGGAGTCCCCCGATGAAGATCTTCGTCCACCACGAACTCAAAGTGCCCTCGAAGCTGATGATCGTCTGTATTAGGCCCAGCACCAGTACGCCCAGCGCCGAACCCAGCACGAAGCCGTAACCACCGGTCAGCAGCGTGCCGCCGATCACCACGGCCGCGATCGCGTCCATCTCGGTACCCACCGCGGTGAGCGCGTGGCCGGACAGAGACCAAGGGTCTTCTTCACGTGTGAAACCTCCTTGTGCGTCCCTGGACGGGAGGGAGACTCTCCGGACCGGACGGCCGCCCTTGGCCGTACGCAAGCTGTTAGGGCTCACATGTGAACCCTAACAATCAGTTTCCCCTAGAAGTTACCGCATCGTTATCAAGCGCGACTGGCCACCTATTTGGCGCTTCTTGCAGTTCGCTGCGTAACGCTCACATTCCGGCTTCGGTAGCCAATCTGGCGATGATTCCGTCGAGAATGTCGGCCTCGCTCACGGTCAAGTCGGTCCGCGACATGCGTGCGCCGACGCGGGCGCAGATCAGGGCGCCGGCGCAGATCACGTCCGCGCGTCCGGGCACCATGGTGGGCAGTGCTGCGACCTCGGCGATCGGCATCGCGAGCAGGCGCGCGGTGAGGGCTGAAAGAGCTGGCTGAGATAGCACGGAGCCGTGCACACGCGTCCGGTCATAGGTGTGGAGGCCCTGCGCCAGCGCCGAGAGGCTGGTCACGGTGCCGCCAACGCCCACCCAACTGGCTGCCATCCTGAAGTCGATGCCGCTGTCGTCGAGCAGTTCGTCGATGCGGACGGACGCGGTCGCAACCTCAGCCGCGGACGGCGGGTCGGAATGCAGGTGGCTCTCCCGCAGCCGCACCGAGCCGATGTTCAGCGAGATCGCGACGTCCGTGCCGTGCGGTGAGCCCACCACCAATTCCGTCGAGCCGCCACCGATGTCCATGACCAGGACCGGCTGCGGCAGGTGCGGCAGCGCGGTGACCGCACCGGTGAACGACAGGTACGCCTCCTCCGCGCCGGAGATGATCTCGGCCGGCACTCCGACCCGTGCCTTTACACCTTCGAAGAACTCGGCCGAGTTGGCCGCATCCCGGGCTGCGGACGTGGCCACCACCCGGCGATGCTGGACGCCCGACCCGTCCAGCTGAGCACCGAAGTCGGCCATGGCGTCGAGAGTGCGGGCGAGCGCGTCGGGGTGGAAGGCGCCGGTGGCGTCCACACCCTGACCGAGTCGAGTGATGTGGAGCCGACGATCCACCTCCTCAAGGCGGCCGTCCACCAAGCGGGTGATCAGCAGCCGAACCGAGTTGGTGCCGCAGTCGATTGCCGCGAAGAGCTCAGCCACGATCCGCGGGCTCCGGCTCGCGTCCGGGCTGTTCGGGGCTGGTTTCGGGGTCGGTGGCGCTGAGGCACGGCCGCGACCAGAACTCGCCAAGCCTTGTCAGGGTTTCGTCGCCCAGCGGGTTCACACCCGGGCCCGCGGCCAGCGAGTGCGCGGCGAGCACGTGCAGGCACTTCACCCGGGACGGCATGCCACCGGCGCTGATGCCGGCAATCTCGGTCACATCGCCGAGTTCGGCGCGATCAGCGAGGTACGCCTCGTGGGCGGCGGTGTAGCCGGACGCCAGTTCGGGATCGCTGGTGAGCCGCTCGGTCATGTCAGCCATCAGCCCTTCGGCTTCCAGCGTGGAACAGCCCGCAGTGGCGCGCGGACAGGTCAGGTAGTAGGTCGTGGGGAACGGGGTGCCGTCCGGCAGCCGCGGGTTGGTGGCCACCACGCCCGGCTTACCGCAGGGACAACGCCAGGCCACCCCGGCCGAGCCGCGAGGTTCGCGTCCGAGTTGGGCGGTGACCGCGGCCACGTCCGATTGGGTCAGGGGTTCAAAGCTCGGCACGCCGGACATTCTCCCATGGGTGAAGCTCGGGTGATTGAGACCGTCGACGGAGTTCGGGAGGTCAAGCCTGTCGAGGCTGCACCGGGTCGCGATCTCGGCAGCGGATCCGTCCTGACGCTGCCCCGTCACTCGGGCTGACGCCACGGCTCCGATATCCCGTCATGGCTGCCGCCCGGTTTCCGGTTTGCTACGGCGAGGTGACCTTGCGGGCAGGCGCGTCGGCGGCCTGCATCGAGCCCCAGAGCCGATCCCACCAGACCGGTTCGTGCTCGCCGGCCGGCAGTTTCTCGGCCGATTCGATCACCACTCCGCCACCGATCGGCTTGCCGTCCGCGCCGATCACGCGATAGCCGGTCTCCCCTGGCATCACCCAGCCGAGACGGTCGCGTGCCTGCGCCTTGACGTAGTCCGGATCGTCCCAGCGGGCCAGTTCGGCCTCAAGGTCGGCGATCTGCGCCGAGCGATCGCGGATCTCCTGCTCAGCCACCGCCAGTTCGTGCTGCTGGGCGAGATAGCCGCGCAGCGAACCACCGAAGGAGATGACCAGGGCCACGACCACCAGGATCAGGACGATGGCGCGCCGGGTGACGTGGAGGCCACGGCGCCAGACCGGCACCTCGTCCCTGCGATCCCGCGGTGGCGGCTCGCTCGGCGTGTCCGGACCGGACGCACGGCTGCCGGCCCGGGTGCGCCGCGTGGGGCGTCCGGGGCCGGCGGTGTCGTTGCGCGGGCTACGCGTGCCGCGAGCCATGGCCCTCGATTCTCATCTGGTCAAGGATAGGCGGGCCCTCGCGGCGCGCCACGCGGACGCGCGGGACCGCGCCCAAGGACGGCAAAGCGCGCCGGCGGAATCCGCCGACGCGCTCGCACGCCAGGTCACCGTCATTCCGGCGCAGGCCGGAATCTCCGACGGGACAGGTGTCAATCAGGCCTTGAACCGCGGGAAGGCGGACGCACCGGCGTAGCGCGCGGCGTCGTCCAGGTCCTCCTCGATGCGCAGCAGCTGGTTGTACTTGGCCACGCGCTCCGAACGAGCCGGGGCGCCGGACTTGATCTGGCCACAGCCGAGCGCGACCGCGAGGTCGGCAATGGTGACGTCCTCGGTCTCGCCGGAACGGTGGCTCATCATCGTCTTGTAGCCGGCGCGGTGAGCCATGTCGACCGCGTCGATGGTCTCGGTCAGCGAGCCGATCTGGTTCACCTTCACCAGCAGCGCATTGGCAGTCTGGGTGTCGATGCCCTTCTGCAGGCGGGAGACGTTGGTCACGAACAGGTCGTCGCCAACCAGCTGCACCTTGTCACCAAGCTCATCGGTGATGGTCTTCCAGCCGTCCCAGTCGTCCTCGTTCAGCGGGTCCTCGATCGAGACCAGCGGGTACTTGGCGACCAGCTCGGCGTAGTAGGCGGTCATCTCGGCAGCGGTCTTCTTGCCGCCCTCGAAGTTGTAGGTGCCGTCCTCGTTGTAGAACTCGGACGCGGCCACGTCGAGCGCGAGCGCGACATCCTTGCCCGGGACGAAGCCGGCGTTGCCGATGGCCTCGAGGATGAGGTCGAGCGCGGCGGCGTTGCTCTCCAGGTTCGGGGCGAAGCCGCCCTCGTCGCCGAGGCCGGTGGACAGGCCGCGGCCCTTCAGCACCGCCTTCAGCGCGTGGTAGACGCCGGCGCCCATTTCGAGGGCGTCCGCGAAGGTCGCCGCGCCGATCGGGGCGATCATGAACTCCTGGATGTCAACGTTGGAGTCGGCGTGCGAGCCACCGTTGAGGATGTTCATCATCGGCACCGGCAGGATGCTGGCGGTCGGGCCACCGAGGTAGCGGTACAGCGGCAGGCCGGCGGACTCGGCAGCGGCCTGCGCCACGGCCAGGGACACGCCCAGGATCGCGTTGGCGCCCAGCTTGGACTTGTTGTCGGTGCCGTCCAGCTCGATCATGGCCTGGTCCAGCAGCCGCTGCTCGGAGGCCTCCATGCCGATCACCTCGGGAGCGATCTGCTCCACGACGTTCTCGACGGCCTTCAGCACGCCCTTGCCGCCGTAGTGGGCAGCGTCCTCGTCCCGGAGTTCGGCTGCTTCGAACGCACCGGTCGAAGCGCCGGACGGGACCGCAGCGCGGCCCTCGGTGTCGTCGTCGAGCACGACCTGGACCTCAACGGTGGGGTTGCCACGCGAGTCGAGGATCTGCCTCGCATGAACGAATTCGATAAGTGCCACGTGTGTGCCTTTCAAGCGGAATTGTGTTCGCCTCTACCCTAGCGTTGACCGCCCTCGGGGGCAGCCCGCCGGAAGTTACTGGACGCCACGTCGATGTCTTGGTCAGTTCCCGGCCTGCGCCGGGATGACGGGTGGGTGCGAGTGGATGACGGTGGGTGCGAGCGGATGACGGTGGGTGCGAGCGGATGACGGTGGGTGCGAGCGGATGACGGTGGGTGCGGGTGGACGCTGCGTCCAATGTGTTGTCGCGGTGACCCAACGCGGGCGGCTGGCTCGTGCCTCACCAGCCTCCTCAGGGACCGTTCGCGGGTATCAGCGAGAGTTGGCTTCGGCTACGCGGACGCGGGACTCCAGGTCGCGAAGGGCCGAGCGTGCGGCCTGCTCGGCGTCCAGGCCAAGCTCGTCGGCTCTGGCGACCAGGCTCAGGAACGCGGTGCCAAGTTCCGGGGCGGCCTGATCGGCCGGCTCGACGCCCAAGGAAGCGAGATCGAGTCCGTGGCTGCGCGAGCGGCCGAGCACCTTCTGGGCCCTGGTCAGCGCGGACAGGCGCTCCGGAATCCCGTCCAATGCCGAATCGCGGCCCTTCTCCACTGCCTTCGCCCGCTCCCACGAGCTGACCAGGTCGGACGGCACGTCCGCCTCGGCGAACACGTACGGATGCCGGGACACCAGCTTGTCCGCGATTCGCCGAGCCACATCCTCAATGTCGAAACGGCGGGACTCGGCTGCGATTTCGGCGTGGAACACCACCTGCAACAGCAGGTCGCCGAGTTCCTCGGTGAGCTGGTCGTCGTCGCCCGCCTCAATAGCCTCGACCACCTCAAGGGTCTCCTCGACCAGGTAGCGCACCAGCGAGAGGTGGGTCTGCTCCGCGTCCCAGGGGCAACCCGAGCGCAGCCGGTGCATCACGGCGACCAGCCGCTCGAGCTGTGGCTGCGCCACGTCGACTACTTCGCGCTGGCCAGTTCGGAAAGCGATCCGGTGCTGCCCTGGACGACGCCGCCCATTGCGGCGTCCCAGGTGCCGAGGCGCGGATTCACCGTGATCGTGGTCTTGCCGAGCAGCTCGTTGACGCCGGCCTTGCCTTCCTCGGTGGAGAAGATGACCGCGGTGTTCGCGTACTCGCGCATGAAGTCGGCGGTCGCCGGGTTGTTCAGCAGCACGGTGTACAGCTCGTTGCTGTCGTAGACCTGCTGGCGCTCAGCGTCGGAGACCGTGATGCCCTTCGTCGCGGCGGCCTGGGCGGCGAGCTTCGACTGCACCAGGATCGCCACCACGGTCTGGCCGTAGCCACCGGCGGTGTCGGTCGCATCGGCTGTGGCGTCGGCGAGCACGCGCGCGACCCCGTCCACCTTGGCCTGCGAGATGGTCTCCGCCCCGACATAGGCCGCCACTGTCGGGTTCCCGCCCGCGCAACCGACGAGGGCCACCGTCCCGGCGACCAGTCCTGCGAGCTTGAAGGCTGCCTTGTGCATCTGTCCCACTTTCGTTTCGTGCGCCATCGGCGATCCTATCGGCTGGCGGGGACGGTGAAGACGTCGCTCAGCACCTTGCTCGCCCATTCCAGGAGGGGCGCGTCGGTGATCGGCTGGCCGCCGATCGGACGGGTCATCGGCCGCGGCACCAGGATCAGCTCGGTCGCCTTGCGCACCTGCGAGCCCGGGTAGAGCCGGGAGAGCCGCAACTGCGCCGAATCCGGCAGAACGGCCGGCGCGAACCGGATCATGTTCCCTTGCGCGACCACCTCGTTCACTCCGTGCGCCCGCGCGGCCAGCCGGAACGCGGCCACCGCGAGCAGCGCCTCGGCCGGCGCCGGCGGTTCGCCGTAGCGATCGACCAGTTCCTCGCGGACGGCGGCGATGTCGGCTGCGGACGTGACCGCGGCCAGCCGTTTGTACATCTCCAGCCGCAGCCGCTCGGACGAGACGTAATCGCCGGGCAGGTGCGCGTCCACCGGCAGCTCGATCTTCATCTCCGGCTCGGGCTCGGTGTCCTCTCCGCGGAACTCCGCGACGGCTTCACCGACCAGCCGGATGTAGAGGTCGAAACCCACTTCGGCGATGTGACCGGACTGTTCGCCGCCCAGCAGATTGCCGGCGCCGCGGATCTCCAGGTCCTTCATCGCAATCGCCATGCCCGCGCCGAGGTCGGTGTGTGCGGCCATTGTCGCCAACCGGTCGTGGGCGGTCTCGGTGAGCGGCTTCTCCGGCGGATACAGGAAGTAGGCGTAGCCACGCTCGCGGCCGCGTCCGACCCGTCCGCGAAGCTGGTGCAGCTGGGAGAGGCCGAGCAGGTCGGCGCGCTCGATCAGCAGGGTGTTGGCGGTGGAGATGTCCAGGCCGGCCTCGACGATCGTGGTGCAGACCAGCACGTCGAAGCGGCGCTCCCAGAAGTCGACCATCACCTGTTCGAGGGTGTGCTCGTTCATCTGGCCGTGGGCGACCGCGACTCGCGCTTCTGGCACCAGTTCGGCGATCTGCTGGGCGGTCTTCTCGATCGACTGCACCCGGTTGTGGATATAGAACGCCTGACCTTCGCGCGCCAGTTCGCGCCGGATCGCTGCCCGCACCTGGCCGGCATCGTAGGGTCCGGCGAAGGTGAGCACGGGGTGCCGCTCCTCCGGCGGGGTGGCGATCACGCTCATCTCGCGAATGCCGGTGATGGCCATTTCCAGCGTCCGCGGAATCGGCGTGGCGCTCATCGAGAGCACGTCGACGTTCAGTCGCAGCTTCTTCAGCGCCTCCTTGTGCTCGACGCCGAAGCGCTGCTCCTCGTCAATGATCACCAGACCGAGATCCTTGAAATCGATCTGGTCGGAGAACAGCCGGTGCGTGCCCACCACGACGTCGATGCCGCCGTCGGCCAGCCCGGCGACCACCTTCTTCTTCTCCGCTTCGGTCTGGAAGCGGCTGAGCGCGGACACGGTCACCGGGAAGCCGGCATAGCGGTCGGCGAAGGTGGCGTGGTGCTGCTGCACCAGCAGGGTCGTCGGCACCAGCACCGCCACCTGTTTGCCGTCCATCACCGCCTTGAAAGCAGCGCGGACGGCGATCTCGGTCTTGCCGTAGCCCACGTCGCCGCAGATCAGCCGATCCATCGGCACGACCTGCTCCATGTCGGCCTTGACCTCGGTGATCGCCGACAGCTGGTCAGGCGTCTCGACGTAGGCGAACGCATCCTCGAGTTCGTTCTGCCAGACCGTGTCGGGAGCGAACGCGTGGCCGCGGGACGCCTGCCGGGCCGCGTAAAGCTTGATCAGTTCGGCCGCGATCTGCCGGACGGCCTTGCGGGCCCGTTGCTTGCGGTTCTTCCAGTCGGCACCGCCGAGCCGGTCGAGGGTCGGATTCTCGCCACCCACATAACGGGTGACCAGTTGCAGCTGGTCCATCGGGACGAACAACCGGTCCGCCGGCTGGCCGCGCTTGGACGACGCATAGTCGAGGACCAGGTACTCGCGGGTGGCGCCGGCGACCGTCCGCTGCACCATTTCGACGTAGCGGCCAACGCCATGGGTTTCGTGAACCACCGAGTCGCCGGATTTCAGCTCCAGCGGATCGATCTGGTTCTTCCGGCGGGCGGGCATCTTGCGGGACGCCTTGTCGGCCTCGCGCTGGCCGGAGAGGTCGCCGGCGGTGAACACGTCCAGATCGCTGCCGGGAAGTGAGAAGCCGTGCCGCAACTCGGCCCTGACCACGGTGACCGTGCCCGGTTCGGGGGTTTCGGCGAGCTGTTCGGGACGGCTGGCCGGGATGTCGGCGGACTTGAGGATCTCGACCAGGCGGGCCGCGAGCCCGCTGGAGTCGGCCACCAGGATCGTCCGGTGCTTCGCGGCTGCGGATTCCCGGATGGACGCGACCGCGGCCTCGGTGTCGCCGCGCCAGACCGGCGCCTCCGTGGCCTGGACCGTGCGAGACGGGACCGCGCTCACGTCCCAGGCGGATACCGTCGCTGATTCGACGGTGGCCGGTGATATCCCGTCCGCACTCTCGTCCGGACCGGCGCTGAAGGGCGAAAGACTCCACCAGGCCTGGCCCAGCTCAAGCGCGTGCGCGCGGACGTCCGCCAGCGAGCGATACGCGGACGCTCCCAGGTCGATCGGCGCCACGCCGCCCTCGGCCGCGGCGGCCCAGGAGGCGCGCAGGAACTCCTCACTGGTGATCACCAGCTCGTGGGCTCTGGCGCGGATGCGCTCGGGGTCGGACAGCAGGATCTGGGTGTCGGCGGGCAGCACGTCGATCAACAGTTCGAGTCCGTCCACCAGGACCGGCGCGAGCGCTTCGACGCCGTCCACCGCGTGCCCGGAGGCGATCTTGTCGAAGAGCTCGCCCAGGTTGCCGGGAGCGTTGAGATGGGTGCGGGCAAGCTCGGCCGCGCGGGCCTTCACCGATTCGGTGATCAGCAGCTCGCGACAAGGTGATGCGACGACTTCGGGCAGGGTTTCGTCGAAGGAGCGCTGGTCGGCGACGCTGAACGGGCGGATCTCCTCGACGGTGTCGCCGAAGAAGTCGACGCGTACCGGGTGTTCAAGCGTTGGCGGGAAGATGTCGATGATGCCGCCGCGGACGCAGAACTCGCCCCGTCGTTCGACCAGGTCGACCCGGATGTAGGCGGCGTCGACCAGGCCGCGGGCGACGTCCTCCAGTCCGTAGTCCTCGCCGGTCACCAGCGTCACCGGCAGCAGGTTGCCGAGCCCGACCACCTGCGGCTGCAGCACCGAACGCACCGGTGCGATCACCACCCGCGGAGCCGGCAGCACGTCGTTTCCGGCCAGCCGACGCAGCACCGCGAGCCGGCGTCCGACCGTGTCCGAGCGCGGGCTGAGCCGTTCGTGCGGCAGGGTCTCCCAGGCCGGGTAGTAGGCGACGTCATGCTCGTCCAGCAGCGAAGTGCAGGCGCTGGTTAGTGCTTCCGCCTCCCGGAAAGTGGACGTGACCAGCAGGATCGTCCGACTGGTCCGGCGAGCGAGGGCGGCGATGAACACCGGCCGCAGCGGCTCCGGCATGGTCAGATCGAGCGCGGGCAGCCGTCCGGTGTCGCTGTCGGCGATGGCCTCCGCGATCACCGGCTCGCTGCCGACCAGTTCGATCAAGCCGTCAAGAATCACCGCATCACCCTACTCGCGGCATCCGACACCAACTGAACGGTCAGGAGTTGAAGCGACCCTGGGTCGCGTCCAGCCCCTGGGTGAGCAGCGATTCGACCGCGTCCGCACAGCGGGAGACCTCTACCGCCACGTCCTCGCTCAGCGCGGACGGGAACGGGCTGAGCACATAGTCAGCTGCGACCTGGCGGCCGGGCGGACGCCCCACCCCGTAGCGCGCCCGGAAGAAGTCGCCGGTGCCGAGGTGCCGGCGGATCGACTTAAGGCCGTTGTGGCCGTTGTCGCCGCCGCCGAACTTCAGCCGGATGCGTCCGAAATCGAGATCGAGTTCGTCGTGCACCACCACCAGGTGGTCGGCGGGGGTCTTGAAGTAGTTCGCGGCTTTCGACACCGCGATACCGGATTCGTTCATGAAGGTGCGCGACTTCAGCAGTACCACCCGGTCGGCGTCCGCACCGATGCCACCGATACCACCGGACGCGGTGATGCGGGTCTGGGCGGTCTCCGCGCGCAGCGTTAGCGACCGGGAGAAGCGGACGCCGGCGCGCCGCGCCAACTCGTCCACCACCATGAAACCGACATTGTGCCGGTGAGATGCGTAGGTCGGGCCCGGATTACCGAGCCCGACCACCAGCCAATCAGCCATGAAGCCAGATCACGCCTCTTCGGCGGCCTCGGCTTCGGCGCCTTCGTCAGTACCAGCCAGTTCAGCGTCCAGCGCAGCCTGGCTCGGGGTGGCGGCGACGGAGAGGATCAGGTCGTCCGGCTCGCCCGGGAACACGGCGCCCTTGGGCAGCACCAGGTCCTTGGCGGTGACGGTGTCGCCGATCTCGAGGCCGGCGATGTTGATCTCGACACCGGTCGGGATGTGGGTCGCCTCGACCTCGAGGGAGATGGTCTGCTGATCCATGACGATCATGCGGTCGGCCGGGTGGTCGCCGACGACGAGCAGCGGCACCTCGACGGTGACCTTCTCGCCCTTCTTCACGATCACCAGGTCAAGGTGCTCGACGTTGCCCTTGATCGGGTTCCGCTGGGCCTGCTTGGCCAGCGCCAGCTCCGTCTTGCCACCGTCGACGGACAGCTCCAGCACCGCGTTGGCGACGCGCAGTGCGAGCTGCACCTCGTGGCCGGGCAGCGACAGGTGCACCGGATCGGTGCCGTGGCCGTACAGGACGGCGGGAACGAGTCCAGCCCGCCGGGTGCGCCGCGCCGCGCCCTTGCCGAACTCGGTACGGGTCACTGCTGCGATTTTGCTGTCAGTCACTTGCTCTTGCTCCTCAACCTCATCCATTTACCAATCCTGGGCGAGGGAGTGATCAGCGGCGCACATGCTCCGCCTTGTCGATCACGGGCCGTTGGCGTCCTCGCCGGGCCCCTCGCCGAGGCAACCCGGAAAGCTTATCGCGTCCGCTCACGTCGGGAGAAATCCGGACGAATCGAGCGGACGCGGGCTCAGTGGGCGCCGTTGAACAGGGACGCGACCGAGCCGTCCTCGAACACGGCCTGGATCGCCTGCGCGATCAGCGGCGCCATCGAGAGCACCGTCAGCTTGGGGATGTTGACGCCCTCGCTGATCGGCAGTGTGTTGGTGACGATGACCTCTTCGAACTCGGACTCGTTCAGCCGCTGCGGGGCAGGCCCGGAAAGGATCGGGTGGGTCGCGGCGGCGATCACCGCCTTCGCTCCGTGCGCCTTCAACGCTGCCGCGGCCTGGCAGATCGTCCCAGCGGTATCGATCATGTCGTCGACCAGTAGGCAGACCCGTCCGTTCACGTCGCCGACAACCTCGCCGACCGCGACCTCGTTGGCCTTGTTCGGGTCGCGGCGCTTATGGATGATCGCTAGCGGGGTGCCCAGTTGGTCGGACCACATGTCGGCCAGGCGCACCCGACCGGCGTCCGGGGAGACCACGGTCATCTCGGAGACGTCGTAGTTCTCTTTCACGTACTTGACCAACACCGGCAGCGCCAACAGGTGGTCGACCGGGCCGTCGAAGAAGCCCTGGATCTGCGCGGCGTGCAGGTCGATCGACATCAGCCGGTTAGCGCCCGCGGTCTTGTAGAGGTCGGCGACGAGCCGGGCCGAGATTGGCTCGCGTCCGGCGTGCTTCTTGTCCTGGCGGCCGTAGGGGTAGAACGGCGAGACCACGGTGATGCGCTTGGCTGAGGCCCGCTTGAGCGCGTCGATCATGATCAACTGCTCCATCAGCCACTCGTTCACCGGCGCAGGGTGCGACTGGATCACGAATGCGTCCGCACCGCGCACCGACTCCTCGAAACGCACGTAGATCTCGGAGTTTGCGTAGGTGAGCGAGCGGGTCGGCACCAGGTCGACGCCCAGCAGCTTGGCGATGTCCTCGGCGAGTTCGGGGAAGGCCCGTCCGGTGCAAAGCATGAGGTGCTTTTCGGTCGGACGCTTGATGCCGCTCACTCGGAAGCCCCCGGAGCCTCCGCCTTGGCGGCCAGAGCGGCTGCGGCCGCACTCGCCGATTTGGTGCCCGCACGTTTCCGCGCGACCCAGCCGGCGATATTGCGCTGCTGTCCGCGGGCGACGGCCAACTCGCCCGGACCGACGTCGCCGGTGATGGTCGAGCCGGCTGCGACGTACGCGCCGTCCGCGATCTCGACGGGTGCGACCAGCACCGAATCGCTGCCGACGAAGGAGTGCGAACCGACGGTCGTGGTGTATTTCCCCACCCCGTCGTAGTTGGCGAAGATCGTGCCGGCACCGATGTTGCTGCCCGCACCGATCCGCGCGTCCCCGCAGTAGGTGAGGTGCGGCACCTTGGTGCCCTCACCGATGATCGCCTTCTTGGTTTCGACGAACGCGCCGACGTGGACGCGAGCGGCCAGCTCGGTGCCCGGACGCATGTAGGTGAACGGCCCGACGGTGGCCTCAGGCCCGATCACGACAAGTTCGGCGTGGGTGCGCAGCACGCGGGCGTTCTCGCCGACCTCAACGTCGATCAGGGTCGTCTCCGGCCCGATGATCGCGCCGCTGGCTACGGAGGTTGCTCCTTCGAGCGAGGTGCCTGGCAGGAGGGTGACATCCTCGGCCAGGTCGACGCCGGCGTGCACCCAGGTGGTGGCCGGGTCGATCACGGTGACACCCGCGGCCATCCAGCGGTTCAGGATGCGGCGGTTCAGCTCCGCGCCGCGCTCGGCGAGTTGAATGCGGTCGTTGACGCCCTCGGTCTGCAGGTGGTCGGCAAGCAGCTGGGCACCCACCCGGCGTCCGGCCTGGCGGGCGTAGGCGATCACGTCGGTGAGGTACAGCTCGCCCTGGGCGTTCTTGGCTTCCAGGGCTTCGATGCCTTCGCCGAGCACATCGGCCTCGAAGACGTAGATGCCGGAGTTGATCTCGTTGAGGTCGAGTTCGTCCGGGCTCGCGTCCTTCTGTTCGACGATGCGGGCCACGTGGTCGCCCTCGCGGACGATGCGTCCGTAGCCGGTCGGGTCGGGCACGATCGAGGTGAGGACGGTGATCGCGTTGCCCTCGCTGCGGTGCGTGGCGACTAGTCCCTGCAGGGTCTCACCGGCGAGCAGCGGGACGTCGCCGGACGTGACGACCACCGCGCCGGAGATGCCGGGCAGCGCGGCCAGGCCGGCGCGGACGGCGTCGCCGGTGCCCAGGAGCTGTGCCTGGACGGCGATCGTGACGTGCGGGGCGACTTCCGCGAGGTGTGCGGTCACCTGCTCGCGCTGGTGGCCGACGACCACGACTAGTCGCTCGGGAGCCAGCGCGTCCGCGGTGTCGATCGCCAGCGCGATCATCGACTTGCCCGCTATCGGGTGCAGCACTTTCGGGACTGACGATCGCATTCGGGTGCCGGCTCCGGCCGCCATGATGACAACTGCTGCCACCCGGTTGTCCACAACTGCGTCCTGCTCGGCCACGGGCACTCCCAAGGTCTGGTTGCATATCCGCTCCCCGGGCACCTAGCGGCGGGCTTCGCCGGATCGACGCGCCGTGGGAAGCGCGGTTACACCCTACCGAGTCTCGCGGGTCTGCTCACAGGTCGGGCGGGTGGGCGAATCCCGCGATAGCCACGATCACAGGGACGGCCGGCGGTGGGACGCTTGGGCGGTGACACCACGGACCGAGCGCGTCATCTTCATCGCGCACGGCGTGATCATGCTGGCGGCGGCGATAGTGCTGGTGGTGTTTCCCGCGGCCATCCCCGCGACCGTGGGCATCGCGCTCGCGCGCAGCGAGTACTTGCTGCCCTACGTTCTGGCCGCGCCCGAGCTGGGCATCGGCCTGCTCTCACTCGGGGCCGCCCGGCTTCGTGACCCGGACGCGATCCGGCTGATCGCGCTGAGCTTCGCCGCCTTCCATGGCGCCACTGCTGTCCTGGAAGTCATCCCTCTCGCCGCGATTGGAGTGAGCGGAGTGCTGATCGCGAACATCGTGGTGCGGATGCTTGTCTCTGGCTTGTTCGTATTGATCGCGCGGCGACGCCGGTGAGCTGGAACCGGGTAACTATCGAGTCCGTGGCCTAGTCGGCAGATTCTCAGTTTCGATCTCGGCAGAATCTCAATGGTACGAATCCTCCGAAGCTCCCCGGGTAGGAGTCGAACCTACGTCGCTAGTCCTGATTCAAAGTCAGGCGGGCCCTGCCGGCAGACCAACCGGGGAACGACCGTCCGCGGACGGCCGGGGTCAACTCTACGGGTCTGCGCGGGGTGGATGCATCCCGCGACCGCGCCGCTAGATGCTTGTTCCCCGACCACGTCAGGCCTGCCCGTGACAATTTGCCCTGCCGATGCTCGTAAATCGTGCCGCATTCGCGCTTCCCGTCATCGCCAGTGCAAATCGTCACACTGACTAGCTCACACCGGTTCGGCCAGTTGGCCCAAGCGATTGGCGATCCCGCGCTGACGGGGCCAGACTTGGGCCATGTCCTCAGCCGCGGCCACCTCTCGTGCCCGGCGCAGCCGCGTCCGCATGACCAGAGCGGAGCGTCGCGAACAGCTGATTGACGTAGCCAGAGCGCTGTTCGCCGAGCGCGGCCTGGAAGGCACTTCGGTCGAGGAGATCGCCGCGCACGCCGGGGTGAGCAAGCCCGTGGTGTACGAGCATTTCGGCGGCAAGGAGGGCCTTTACGCCGTCGTGGTCGACCGCGAAGTACGGACGCTCCACGACGCCATCCGCACCGCCCTCACCACCCCGCGAGCCAACCCTCGCGCGCTCATCGAACTGGGCGCGCTCGCCCTTCTCGACTACATCGATGACCACCCGAACGGGTTCCGGATCATCTCCAGGGACTCCTCGGCCACCTCCCCCGAAGGCTCTTTCGCCACGATCCTCTCCGACATTGCCTCGCGGGTCGAGGGCCTTCTGGCCAACGAGTTCACCAAGCGCGAGCTGGACGCCCAGACCGCCCCGATGTACGCCCAGATGCTGGTCGGCCTCGTGGCGCTCGCCGGTCAGTGGTGGATGGACACTCGCGAGGAGCAGCAACTCGACAAGCCCGTGGTCGCCGCGCACCTGGTGAACCTGGCTTGGTACGGCATGCGCAATCTGCGACCGAATCCCACGCTCTACGTGCGGGAGCGGGCCGAGCGCGATTCCTGACGCTCACCACCGCGCCACGGCAACAGCTGGAAGCGATCGGAGCCCAGCCACCTGAGAGCGTTTTCACAATCTGCCCTTCGACCATAGAGTGAGCGGGTGATCTCGCTCGGCTCGCCCAAGGCTGCACTCGCCGTCGTCCTGCTCTTCTTCTACAACGGGCTGGTGATCGGCGTCTACGCCGCGGCCATTCCGACGCTGGTGCTGCGCTTCAACCTGGCCCCAATCCACCTGTCGATGCTGTTCGTCGCGATCGGCCTGGCCGCCATCGCGTCCATGCAGGCATCGGGACGGCTCGCCGATCGTTTCGGTGCCCGTCGGATCAGCCTGGCGATGATCCCGGTGCTGGCGATCGGCATCCTCGGCATCGGACTCGCCCCCACGCTGCCGGTGCTGGTCGCGTCCGCGATCCTGCTCGGACTGGGCAACGGTGGCATCGACGTGGCCATGAACGCGGTCGGCGTCCAAGTCGAGCAGAACCGTCCCAGACCGATCATGAGCTTCTTCCACGGCATGTGGTCGGTCGGCAACCTCGTCGGCGCCGCCCTTATCGTCGGACTGGCGCCGTTTTTCGCCCGCAACCCGGAGCCGACAGTTGCCGCCGCTGCCGCGATCGCGTCCGCACTCGGTTTGGTCGCGCTCGGAGTCGCCTGGCGGATCACACCCGAGACCGCCGTGATCAGCCACGCTGACGAGACCGGCGCCAAGACCCCGATCCCCCGCTCGGCGTACCTCCTCGGCCTGATGGCGATCGCCTTCGGCCTCGGCGAGGGCACCGCCAACGACTGGTCTGGGCTGCACGTCACCCAGATCGCCGGCGTGGACGCGACCACCGGCGCCCTTGGCTTCACCTGCGTGGCCGCATTCATGGTGGTGATCCGGCTCTTCGGCGACTTCCTGGTCACCCGATTCGGACGCCGTGCGGTCACCGGCTTCGGTGGCGCCTGCTCGGCGCTCGGCTACCTGATCGCTGCCACTGGCGCGACGCTGCCGGTGCTGCTGATCGGCTGGTCGCTGGTCGGACTTGGGATCGGAATGATCGCCCCTCAGGTCTACGCAGTGGCCGGCCACACCGCTGGCGGACGCGGTCTCGCGGTGGTCGTCACCTTCGGCTACGCCACCTTCCTGATCGCGCCCGCACTCGTCGGCATGCTGGTGCAGACCATCGGCATCCAGCACACCATGTTCGTGCCGGCCGCGCTGCTGCTGGGTCTGCTGCTGGTGGCCCGGATCATGCCGGGCCGTGAGGTAGCGGTCGAGGAGCTCTCGGACGCCAGGTAGGCGGCCTGCGGCCTCGGCGGCAGCACGGAGATCCCGGCCTGCGCCGGGATGACAAGTGGAGGGGTCGACCATCCCTCGGCCTGCCGACGCTAGACGACCAGGCGGGCACCTGGAACTGGTCCGGACACCCGCTTCACGGCGCGGCACAGTCCCGCCCCGGAGAGCTTCACCGACAAGTCGACCGCGGCCGGCTCGTTCGGCGCAAGGAACGCCACGGTCGGGCCGGAACCCGACACCATCGCGGCGATCGCGCCTAGTTCGCGGCCGGCGTCAAGCACCTGGCGGAGCTCCGGCCGCAGCGCCAGCGCCGCCGGCTCCAGGTCGTTGACCAGCGTCCGGCCGAGCGCCTGCACATCGCCGCTGACCAAGGCATTCAGCAGCTCGGACGGAACCGTGAGCGGCTCGGTGGCCAGCCCCAGCTCGTCGAACTTGGCGAACACGGCTGGCGTCGACAGCTCGGCCTCGTTGAAGGCGAGCACCCAGTGGTAGGTGCCCCGACTCAGTACTGGGGCAAGCTGGTCGCCGCGTCCGGTGCCCAGCGCGGTGCCACCGGCCAGGCAGAACGGGACGTCCGCGCCCAGCTGGGCGCCCAGCTCGCGAAGCTCGTCCGGGGTCACGTCAAGATCCCAGAGCACAGCGCACGCCAGCAGCGCGCCAGCCGCGTCCGCGGAACCACCAGCCATGCCTCCAGTCACCGGAATGGCCTTGCGAACCAGCAGTTCGGCGCCCAGCGGCTGCCCTGCGCCGGCTGTTGCCGCGAGCAGCCGAGCCGCCTTCACTGCGAGGTTCGACTCCCCGGACGGCACCAGATCGGCCTGTTCACCCACCACGCTGACGGTGATTTGTCCAGGCTTCGCCCACGTGGCCTCGACCTCATCGAAGACCGACACTGCTTGAAAGACGGTGGCCAGGCTGTGGTAGCCGTCCGGGCGTCGTGGACCGGAGCGCAGGGCGAGGTTGACTTTGCCCGCCACGCGCACGCGGACGGCTTCAGTCTCGGTCACCGGGGATGCCATGGACTGAGGCTAGCCCACGCGGATTATCGGCGAGAGCTTCCGCGATTCGCACGAAATCGGACACGCCCAGCACCTCGCCGCGCGCCTGCGGATCAACGCCGGCACCTTCCAGCGCAGCGGACGCCGCAGCCGAGGAGCCGAACAGCCCGGACAGCGCCGAACGCAGCATCTTGCGGCGCTGGGCGAAGGCGGTATCGACCACCGCGAACACCTGCTCCCTGGACGCGGTTGTGGTCGGCGGGTCGCGGCGGATCAGTTCGACCAACCCCGAGTCGACGTTGGGCACCGGCCAGAAGACCTTCGGCGGCACGCTGCCCACCCGGCGAGCAGCGGCGTACCACGCGAGCTTCACCGAAGGGATGCCGTAGGTCTTAGAGCCCGGCGGGGCGACCAGCCGGTCAGCCACCTCGGCCTGGACCATCACCAGGCCGCTGCGAATGCCCGGGAAGCGGGCCAGCACAT
>JAKOQD010000288.1 GCA_029778515.1 Actinomycetes bacterium | reverse complement strand
TGCGGACGGCGGCTGGACCACGCCATGCTCGCCGTCCGACCACCAAACAAGCGCATCGGCACCATGACTCACCGCCAACAACCGCCGCCCTGCAGCCAGTTCAGCCGGAGTGAGACCCGCGGGGTGGACGTAGTCGGCGGAGCAGATCACGTCGGTGCTCAAGGTCAGCAACTGGTCGAAGACCGGCTTGTGGGAACCCGCATCCACGACTACCGGCAACCCGGACGCCGCCGCCTCACGCGCGGCCGCGGCAGCCAATTCGGCGTGGTGCCCATCGATCAGGACAACATCAGCCGCGGTCAGGTCCGGCTTCGGCGGCGACGCCAGGTGTGGCCGGTGCCCGGAGCCACTGATCACCGCCCGCTCGCCGGTGGCCGCGTCCAGCAGCACACTGGAGGTCGCCACCTCGAACCCGTCCGGAGCGGCATCGATCACTTCCACCCCAGCGGACGCGAGGTCGGCGCGAATCGCGTCCGCGGCGGCGCCTCCGCCCAAGGCGGTCCACAGAACCGCCCGGCCGCCGAGCGCGGCGAAGGCGATCGCGGCGACCGTGGCCGGACCGCCGGCAGCCAGCCAGGTCTGCTTCGCGGTGGTCTTCTGGTTGGGTGCCGGCACCACGTCCACCAGCTGGATCACGTCAAGCGTCGCCAGGCCGACGAACCAGCCGACCGGACCCGGCGCCGCCCCCTTGGCTTCGCTCAGGCCCGGCATGCGATTCCGCCGCGCTGCTGGTCGAGCACGCACAGCGGCACCCCGCCGGGCGTCTCCAGCATCGTCTGGGTCTCCCGCACCGAGCGAGTTATCGAGCCGGCAGCGGTCAGCCGAGCCACCTCAGCCGACCGGTCGTCGGTCACCTGGTGCAGGTGGCCCACCACTTCCCTCGCGATCTCGGCCGGCTGCAAGCGCAGGTCGAGCGCCAGCTCACCAGCCTTGCGGGTGATCGCTTCACCGGCATCGGGCGGCGTCCACTCGCCGGCAAGGATCGCTTGCCAGAACGCCGCCTCAGCACTGAAGCGCGCCCTGGGGACGTCCCAGCACACCTGCGCCAGCCGGCTCGTCTGCCCGGCAGGCCACACCGCGGCCGGCGGCACGGTGGCGGCCGGCTGGGTCACGAAGCAGAGCACGATTCCGCCCGGAGAACGCAAGACCACGTAGCTGTGGCGCGAGTCGTCAACCAACTCCGCCCCCAGATCCTCGGCCGCTTCCGCCGCAGCCCAGGGATCGACCACATGCAGGTCGAGATGCAGCCGCGTGACCCCGTCCCCGAGCCGCTGCACCCGTAGGTAGTCGTCGCCGGACGCGGGCAGCAGGGTCGCGAACTCGGAGTTCTCGCCGCGCGGCGCCGACGCGTCAAAGCCGGTGGCGTGCGTCCAGAATCGGACGCCCGCATCGTACTCAGCGGCCGGAAAGTCGAGGAACGCGGTCAACCAGAACGGTCGGGCGGCCCCCATGTCAGGACGAGGCCAGCTTCCGGCTGCGGTCGCGGGCCGCCTCCATGGCAGTCATGAACGCCGCCTTCACCCGGTGGTCCTCCAGCTCCCGCAACGCGGCCGCAGTGGTGCCACCCGGTGACGTGACCCGTTCCCGCAGCACGGTCGGGTGCACACCCGACTCCGAAAGCAGCTTGGCCGAGCCGTACATGGTCTGCACCACCAGGGTGGTGGCGATGTCCCGCGGCAGGCCCAGCATCACACCGGCGTCGATCATGGCCTCGACGACGAAGAACAGGTAGGCCGGGCCCGATCCGGAGATGGCCGTGACCGCGTCCTGGTACTTCTCCGGAACCGTGACCACCTTGCCGACCGCCGACAGCAGCCCGGTGACGTGTTCCAGGTGCTCGGCGGTCGCGGCGGAACCGGCCGAGATCGCGGCCATGCCCTCGTCCACCTGGGCGGGCGTGTTCGGCATGACCCGGACGACCGGCGTGCCTTCGGGCATGGCGGCTTCGATCCGCGAGGTCACCAGTCCGGCGCACAGCGAGACAACCAGCGTGCCGGGACGGATCGCGCCACCCACCTCGGGCAGCACCTCGCCGGCGTCCTGCGGCTTCACCACGACCACCACCGTGTCGGCCTCCGCAGACGCCTCGGCAGTGGAGCCGGTGCGGATCCCGTAGCCAGCTTCCATCTCGGCCAGCCGTGCGTTGTGGCGGTCCGCCGCCGTGATCTCGTCGGCGGCCCAGCCGGCCCGCAGCAGACCGGCGATCAGGGTCTCCCCCATCACGCCGGCGCCGATCACGGCAAGCTTGGTCATCGCTTCGCCACCAGCTCGGCGATCTGGACGGCGTTCAGCGCCGCACCCTTGCGGAGATTGTCGTTGCTGACGAAGAGCACCAGCCCGTGACCGTCCGCGACGGACTGGTCGGCGCGGATCCGTCCGACGTAGCTCGGATCGGTGCCGGCCGCCTCCCGGGGGTTGGGGATGTCGGTCAGCACCACCCCGGGCGCGGTCGCCAGCAGCCCGGTGGCCCGGGTGACACTGATCTCCTCTTCGAACTCGGCGTGGATGCTCAGCGAGTGCCCGGTGAACACCGGCACCCGGACGCAGGTGCCGGCAACCAGCAGGTCGGGGATGTGCAGGATCTTGCGCGACTCGTGCCGCAGCTTCTGCTCCTCATCGGTCTCGCCGCTGCCATCGTCTACGAGCGCACCGGCCAGCGCGACCACGTTGAACGCGATCGGCTTCAGGTAGGGCGCCGGGTCGCCGAACGGGACGGCACGGCCATCCAGCGCCAGCCGAGCCGGGTCGGCCGCGGCTGCGGTCTGGTCGGCCAGCGCCTGGACGCCCTTCACGCCCGAGCCGGAGACCGCCTGGTAGGTGGCCACGGTGAGCCGGCACAGCCCGGCCGCGTCATGCAGCGGCTTGAGCACCGGCATCGCGGCCATGGTGGTGCAGTTGGGGTTGGCGATGATGCCCTTCGGCGGATCGATCGCGTCCTCCGGGTTCACTTCGGACACCACCAGCGGCACGTCCGGGTCCTTGCGCCAGGCGGACGAGTTGTCCACCACGATGGCGCCGGCGGCGGCCACCTTGGGCGCGAACTCGCGCGACATCGTCGCCCCGGCGGAGAAGAGGGCCAGATCGAGACCGGAGAAGTCCGCGGTCGCGGTGTCCTCCACCAGGATCTCGCGATCCCGCCACGACAGCGGCTTACCCGCCGACCGCGCCGAGGAGAAGAACCGCAGTTCGTCCACCGGGAAATCCCGCTCGGCAAGCAGCGTCCGCATTACTCCGCCGACCTGACCAGTTGCACCGAATACACCAACACGCATAGGGGCCAGCCTAATGCCAGCCACCCACAGCGGTCCGGGTGAGGCGTCCGCCGTGGACGCAGACCGCGCCGGAGGCGTGCGGCTCAGCGCATGATCTCGCGGTTGAACCCCAGGTAGCGGGTGCCCTTCATGGTGACCGTGCCCCGGTCGCCGACGACCAGCAATCCGTACTCGGACGCGGATACCTGCAACTCGAAGCGTTCGCCGCTGGGCTGTTGGAAGGTCACGAAGTGGGTCTGGCTCACCGACGACTCGCCACCGCCGTGGGTCTCGACGCGCTTGTCCACGATCATCGCCACGGCGTTGACCTCGGGGGCAGCCTGATTGGCCGCGGCGGTACGTCCGGCTTTGACCAGACCAAAGATGATCGCCCCGATGACCACCACAAAGACGATGCCGATGAATACGGCCACGACCGCGAACATGATCCCGAAGCCAGTCATGCCAGCACCCTACCGACGAAATCCGGACGCCACGGACTGCTCACAGCCACGACACGTACGGCGCGATCAGCGAATAGCCCACGAAGGCGAAGAAATCGAGCAGGAAGTGCGCGACCACCAGCGGACCCACGCGTTTGAATCGCCAATAGGCCAGGCCGAAGACGATGCCCATCACGATGTTCCCGACAAAGCCGCCATAGCCCTGGTAAAGGTGGTAGCTGCCGCGCACCACGGCGCTGGAGAGCAGCACCACCCACGGTGCCCACTTCAACTGTGTGGCGCGGACGAACCAGAAACCGATCATCACCACCTCTTCGAGGATGGCGTTCATCGCTGCGAGCGCGATCAGCACCGGCACCGTCCACCAGTTCGCCGCGAGATTGGCCGGTGCCACGTTGGTGTTCAGCCCGAACGCACGCGCCACGAAGTACAGGGCCAGCCCGGGGATACCGATCACCGCGGCCAGTCCGAAGCCGCGGCTGAGGTCGAACCCGGGACGCCGCAGGTCGAAGCCGATCCGCGTCCGGTCGGCGCTCCGTTGCAGCAGGTAGAGCGCCAACAGTGCCGGGACCAGGGGAAATACCACTCCGGCCACTTGGTAGGAGAGGTCGAGCCATGGGCGGTCCGGCACGACCGAGGAGTTGATCGACGTGGTCTGCTGGTTCAGCGGAGTGCCCCGGGTGGCCTTCTCGAGGATCGAGAGGGTCGAGTAGACCGCGGACTGGCCCAACGACACCCCCAGCACCAACAGCAGTTCGATGCCCGGAAGCGTCCGACCGTCCGCCGGGAGATCGCTGGTCAGCGGTTCGGGATTGAGTTCGGCGGCGGCCATCAACCCGCCCGTCCAGCACCGACCGCCAGGTGCTCGCGAGCGAACGTCAGGCTGTCGGCGATCAGTTTCACTCGATCGGCACGTTCCATCCCCCGAGTCTGCACCTCGAGTACGACATGGCCCCGGTAACCCTGGGCGGCCAGCGTGGCGAGCACCGTGGCCGCGTCCTGGTCGCCGGCGCCCGGGGCCAGGTGTTCGTCGGTCGCGCCGTAACTTCCGTCGGTGAGGTGCAGGTGTGCCAGTCGCTCACCCCAGTCGTGGACCAGCGCGCAGGACGACTGCCGCGCTGTCGCTGCGTGCGAGAGGTCGAGGGTGAGATGGTCGCAGTCAAGCAGGGACGCGTCCCAGCTGGGCGCGTAGGCGCGCACCTCGCCACCGCCTGGACCGCGCCACGGATACATGTTCTCCACGGCGAAGGTGAGCCCGGTCGTCGTCTCAAGCCGTCGGATGCCCTCGGTGAACCCGGACGCATAGCTGCGCTGCCAGCGGAACGGCGGATGCACGACCACCACGTCCGCACCGAGCTGATGGGCGGCCATCGCCGATCGCTCCAGCTTCTCCCACGGGTCGGGGCCCCAGACCCGCTGGGTGAGCAGCAGCGTTGGCGCGTGCACCGACACGACCGGAACCTCGTGGTATTCGGCCAGCCGTTGCACCGCGTCCACGTCTGCTGAAGTGGGGTCGGCGCCAACCATCAGTTCGATGCCGTCGAAGCCGAGTTGCCGGGCGAGCGCGAAGCCGGCTGCGGTGGATTCGGGATAGACCGAAGACGTGGACAGGGCCAGCTTGGGGGCTGACACGCTCACGGATGGCACGACGCAATCGTAGGCGCTGGGTCCGACACCTCTCCGAGTGCTGTGCAGCAAACTCCGGGCGAACTCCGCGAGCCGGCCAAACCTGCACAACGGTTTGGTTTCCGGCGGTGACGGACCGCCGGACCCGGCACGGTCACCCTCGATTCGCGTCAAAGGTGGCAGATCGCCACAATGGGTTCATGCATGTCGATCATCTGACCTTCGCGGTTGGGTCGGCGGGACTGAAGGGTGAGTCCAAGCGACTCGGCGCCCTGCTCGGCGAGCGGTTCCGGGACGGCGGATTCCACCCGCGATTCGGCACCCAGAACCACATTCTCCCGCTGGCCGATGACCGCTACCTCGAAGTCGTCGAGGTGCTGGAGCACCCGGCCGCGGAGAAGGCTCCGTTCGGGCAGGCGGTCCGTTCCCGCTCAGAGATGGGCGGCGGTTGGCTCGGTTGGGTAGTTTCGGTCGATGACCTTGCCCCCTTCGAGGATCGGCTGGATCGCCAGGCTGTGCACGGTTCCCGGCATTTCCCGGACGGGCGGCTGCTCGAGTGGGACCAGATCGGCGTCAAGGGCCTGATCGCCGACCCGCAACTGCCGTACTTCTTGAAGTGGGACTCCGACCCGTCGGTGCTGCCCAGCGCGCTGGCGGGCACGATCCGGCTGGAGAAGATCGAGATCGCGGGCGATCGCTCCCGGGTTGAGGACTGGCTCGGCATCCAGATCGGCGACGAGTTCGACGGCGTCCGGATCAAGTTCACCCGTCCCGCCGGCCAGCCCGGCATCCAGTCGGTGACCTTCGACACCCCGCACGGCACGGTGCGGATCTAGGGACGCGCCTTAGCGCTCCCCCACCCCCCGCGCCGCGGGCACCCACGCGCCCCGCGCGTCCGCCATTTTGGCAACTTCGCTCCCGAACGGGACTCCCGCTCCCGAAAGTTCGGGAGCAAGGGTCCCGTTCGGGAGCGAAGTTGAGTTATGGGTTGATGCTCCTCAGCCGCGCTGCTGGCTCGGAAGTAACGTCAGAAGCACCCGCTAGCGTCTCTGGCATGGCGAAGAGCACGAGCAATTCCTACCGCTGCACCGAGTGCGGGTGGACGACTCCGCGCTGGGTCGGCCGCTGCGGCGAGTGCCAGGCATGGGGCAGCGTCACCGAGGGGTCGGCGCCTTCGGCGAGGGTCGCCTCGTCGGTGCCGGCGAGCCCTGCGCTACCAATCGGCGAGGTGCCGCTGGAGGCCGCGCGAGCCATCCCTACCCGGCTCAAGGAGCTCGACCGCGTCCTCGGCGCCGGCCTGACGCCGGGCGCGGTGGTACTGCTGGCCGGCGAACCGGGTGTAGGCAAGTCGACCCTGCTGCTAGAGGTGGCGAGTCGCTGGGCCAGAGCCGGACGCCGCACGCTGTACGTGACCGCTGAGGAATCTGCGGCACAGGTGCGGTTGCGGGCCGAGCGCACCTCGGCGGTGATCGACGGGCTCTATCTCGCGGCGGAGAACGACCTCGGCAACATCCTTGGCCACATCGAACAGCTCTCCCCCGAGCTATTGGTGCTCGACTCCGTGCAGACCGTACAGGTGCCCGGCGCCGACTCCGTCGCCGGCGGCGTCGCCCAGGTGAAGGAGGTCACTGCCGCGCTCGTGCGGATCGCGAAGCAACGCGCGCTGCCGGTACTGCTGGTCGGCCACGTCACCAAGGACGGCAATGTCGCCGGGCCCCGCACCCTGGAACACCTGGTGGACGTCGTACTGTCCTTCGAGGGCGATCGCATGGGCGGCGTCCGCATGCTGCGGGCGATCAAGAACCGCTACGGGCCGGCCGACGAGGTGGGCTGCTTCGAGATGGTCGAGTCCGGCATCCGCGAGGTCACCGATCCGACTGGGCTGTTCACCTCGCAGCACACCGAGCCGGCCCCCGGCACCTGTCTCAGCATCACCATGGCCGGCCGGCGTCCACTGCTAACCGAGGTGCAGGCGTTGGTGGCACCCAACTCCGGTCCGGTGCCAAGACGGGTGACCCACGGCATCGAAGGCGGGCGGGTGGCGATGATCCTGGCGGTGCTGCAGCGAAGGGCCGGCGTCCGCCTGCACACCCGCGATGTCTACGTCTCGACGGTCGGTGGAGCGAAAGTGTCCGACCCGGCCACCGACCTGGCCACCGCGCTGGCCATAGCGTCCGCCGCCTGCGACGAGCCGCTCTGGCAGCCGGTGATCGCCCTCGGCGAGGTGGGCCTGTCGGGCGAGCTGCGGCGGCTCCCCGGGGTCGACCGACGGCTCGCCGAAGCGGCCCGACTGGGCTTCAAGCTGGCCCTGGTGCCGTCCGGTAGCGGCGCCCGCACCCAGGGACTGAAGGTGGTCGAGGTGGGCAACGTCAGGGACGCGTTGGCGGCGATGCAACTGCATCCTCGAAGGAAGCGGGAAGAGCAAAGACCGCACCTGGAGCTTGCTTGACGGCCGTTTCGTCCTATGCCAGATGAGCCTGGGTGGGCCGGGAAGAGACGTTCCCCGTCCTCCTGCCCAGGCCGCCGGGCGTACCGGATGGCCAAGCCCGTGCCGGCCGTGGATCAGTTCAGGCCTTGCGCACCACGAACACCTGCTTGGCGCTGAGCGCGTCCGCGAGAGTTGCCGTGCCGACGTAGGTGCCAGGTTTGATCAGGTCCTTGGTGTTGCGGCAGCCGGACGCCGACCGCTTCAGCGGCCACTCGACGGTGAACTCGTAGGCCTTCTTCGACTTCAGCGTGGTCTTCTTCGTCGGGCCCCACTTGGCACAATCCTGGGTGGTCCAGAT